>CANPWF010000056.1 GCA_947581885.1 uncultured Clostridia bacterium | reverse complement strand
GTCCCTTCGGGACACTTCCCCCGGAGGGGGCAGCGAGAAAAGGGCGGGGGCGGGCGCATTCCCATAGGGGGAAGCAAGAAGAACACAAACAAAAACGCTCCCCGAGAGGGGAGCGAAAAAAACATTCAACCTACAAAATTTCATCCACGGCGGAGCGCACGCGAGCAAACGTCTCGTCGACGTTGCCCTCGCTCGGGATGACGGCGATCTTCTCCTTCCCTTTCAGCAGTCCGATCGCCTCGAAGTACTTCTCGCGCACCCGTTTGAGGCTTTCGAGCTTTTCGTACCGCTCCGTCTCCCCCCGCTTCAACACGCGGGCGAGGGCGTGCTCGGGCTCGACATCGAGGAAGAGCGTGAGATCGGGCGGAAGGGCTTCCGCGCTCAGGCGGTTGGCATCCATCACCCAACTCATCGGCATGAACGCCCCGTGGTAGGCATAGGAAGAGAGATAGTAGCGGTCCGAGATCGCTGTCTCGCCCCTGTCTATCCGTTCTTTGAGCCCGTTCTCCTCGAATACATGTTCGAGCCTGTCCGCGACGAAGAGGGCGGCGATCGTCTTTTCGCCGAGCGCGGTCTTGCCCGAAAGGCAGGAGCGGATGAGGGCGCCCACCGTTCCGCCCGTCGGTTCGCGGGTGACATAGGGAACGGTGCCCTTCCCCTTCAAATATTCGGCAAGGAGGGAGATCTGCGTGCTTTTTCCGCTTCCGTCGATGCCTTCGAATACGATAAATTTTCCTCGCGCCATAGTTTTACTCCGAAGGATTCATCAGATCGCACAGCTTCACCAAGGCATTGGAAGCGGGGAAGGCGGCGAGCACGACGCAGACGATATAGAGCACCTGCGTGAATTGGTTCTGCACCGTATCCCATACCGTGTCCCAATGGGTGTATACGACATTCCCGAGTGCGGGAATGCTGAGCACGATGACGGTGACCGCAAGCGAGAAGGCGAACGTCGCCCCGCGCAATACGTTGAAGGGTTGCAGGATGCGGAAGAGCATCACAAGGCCGCCGAAGGTGACGGCGAGCATGAGCATGGGGTTGATGACCGTCTCCGTCGCTCCCTGGCTGTTGACGACCTGATGGGTGAGTTCGCCGAACTGTTCGGGTGCGAAGCGGATCCCCAAATACACCGCAATGACGCAGAGGATGAGCGTCACCGCGCCCGGGATACTTCGCGATAGCACGTAGGGGATAAACTTCCCCTTCACCCGTTCCCCGTTGGGTTGCAGAGCGATGATGAAGGAGGGGATCGCGGCGACGAGCGTTTCGAAGAGGAGCATGTTGCTCGTCACGAAGAAGTACTGCGTGCGGAGCGCGAAGCAGAAGATCGCGAGCATCGCCGTGAACAGCGTTTTCATGATGTAGAGCGACGCGCTCGACTTGATGTTGTTGATCACCCTTCTGCCTTCGTACACGACGGAGGGCAGAGAGAGGAAGTTGTTGTCCATGAGGACGAGGTGGGAAACGTTCCTCGCCGCCTCGCTTCCCGAGGCAACGGAGACGGCGCAGTCCGCCTCTTTGAGGGCGAGGATGTCGTTCACGCCGTCGCCCGTCATGGCAACGGTGTTGCCCTGCTTTTTGATCGCCTTCACGAGGATCGCCTTCTGCTCGGGCGTGACCCGCCCGAATACCGTGTATTTGGTGGCGACGTTCTCCACTTCGAGCTCGGTGAGCCCGTCGAGAGAGATGAAGTTGGAGGCGTTCTTCACGCCGACGCGCCGCGCCACTTCCGCCACCGTAACGGGGTTATCGCCCGAGATGATCTTGATCTCCACGTCGTTTTCACGGAACCATTTGATAGTCTCCGCGGCATCCGAACGGATATTGTCCGCCAAGGTGATGATGGCGGCGGGGCGAAGGAGCGCGGGAAGGCGTTCTCCCGTAAACTGATTGGGGGAATAGGCGAGCACGAGCACGCGCAAGCCCGATTGGGCATACTGCTTTACGATCTTGTCGATCTTGGGCGGCATGGGGCGAAGTACGAATTCGGGCGCACCCATCACGAAGGTGCCCGTCTCCCCGAAGCACACCGCCGAGAGTTTCCTCTTGGAAGAGAAGGGCAGAATGGCGGTCGGTTGCAAAACGGCGGTCTGCCCGAAGCGCGTCTGCAAGGCGATGGAAGTCTGGTTGTTGTCGTCGAGGGCGGCGAGCATACTCCCCATGATCTCTTCGAGCGAATAGTCGGTGAAGGTGTTGAGGAGCATGTAGTCGTTCACCGTCATTCTCCCGTCGGTGATGGTGCCCGTCTTGTCGAGGCAGAGCACGTTGACGCGGGCGAGCATTTCGAGGGAATAGAGGTCCTGCACGAGGGTGTTCTTCTTGGCGAGCCGCCGTACACCCACCGCCATCGCGAGGGAAGTGAGGAGCAGCAGCCCCGAAGGGATCATGCCGATGACGACCGCCGCCGTGTATTGGATGGAGAGGGCGACGCGGTCGGCATTCTCCGCGAGGGCGGTCCAATTCACATAGAACATCGCCGCCGCAATAAAGGGGATGAGCACGGCGATCACGCGGATGAAGAGGCGGATGGAGTTCATGATCTCCGACCGCGGCTTCTTGTATTTCTTCGCCTTGGAAGTGAGGGTGTTGAGATAGGTCGCCCGCCCCACCTTATCGGCACGGACGCGGCAGGATCCGCTCGAAATGAAGGAGCCCGCGTACAGCATATCGCCGATATTCTTCTTGATGGGGACGGATTCGCCCGTCAAGAGGGATTCGTTGACTTCGGCAACGCCGTCGGCGAGGACGCAGTCGGCGGGGACCTGTTGCCCCGCTTCGAGGAGGACAACGTCGTCGAGGACGATCTCCGTCGTCGGGATCTCCACCCGTTCGCCGTTCCGCATGACCTTCGTCGTCGCCGAAATAAGGACGGCGAGTTTATCGATCTGCCGCTTGGCGAGGAGTTCCTGCACGATGCCGATCACGAGGTTGACCGCGAAGATGACGACGAAGAGGAACTGTCCGAGCGGGGCGGAGGCATAGATAAGGGCGGCGGAGGCGATCACGCAGAGCAAGTTGAAGAAGGTGCAGATGTTGCCGATGAAGATGCTCGCGTACGACTTGGAATATTTCTTGTTGACATCGTTGAAGAGAAATTGATCGAAGCGAAGGTCCACCTGCTCGGAGGAGAGCCCCTGATCGAGCGCGGGCGTAAAGCGTTCCTCCGCGTCGGTGGGAACGTTCTTCGCTTTCTTGAATTTCTTCATCAGCGTTTTGCGGTTGTTCGGTTCGTCCTGCTTCGCACTGCCGTGTTCGAGCACACGCGAAGAGAACCCCTTTTTCTTGGGGTGAACGGCTTCCTCCGCAGTGGTTTCCGCGGGAACTTCCGCGGGCACAGGGGCTTCGCGGAGGGGTTCGGACGGCTCTTCTGTCTTTTTTTGTTTCAAGATAAGTACCCCTTTGGGCGTTTTCCGCATTCCATTATACACCCGCGCGAAAGAAATGTCAAAACTTTCTTGCTCTTTCCGCATTTTTTGAAAAGAAAAGGGGAGAAGGAAGGGAAGGAGAAGGCGATACGTTCGTGCCCTTCTCTTGCTTCCCCCCTTGGGGTTGTTGCCCGTTCGCGTTCTGCCCTCGCTTCCCCCTCTGGGGGAAGTGGCGCGGCGACCTTCCGCGCCGAAAGGAGTTGAGGGTACGGACTTTCACCTCATCCTGAGCTTGTCGAAGGATCTCGCCCAATTTCATACGTACATGTATGTTGGGAACCGTGCGAGATTTCTCGACTGCGCTCGAAATGAGGTAAGGCGGGGGAGCCGAGAAGGGGGGCGAGGGGACGGTGCGACTTCCCGAGAGGGGGAGCCGAGGAAAGAATCCCGCAAAAAAATTTCCCGCAAACCCTTAAAAATGTTTGACAAGTGAAGGGGGATTTTTTGTATAATAGTGAAAAATCAACGGAGGATAGGGAAATGGCAGGCAGCAAAAGGAAAAAAGTCGTCGTCGGGATCGTCATCGCGGCGATCGTTTTGGTGGCGATCGTGGCGTTCGTGGTCGTGTTCATCCAAAAGAATGTAAAGGGCGCGGGCTATCGGTTGATCGGCGGGGGAGAGGGTTCCACCTGCACCGCCATGATGATCAAAGATTTCTACGGATTCGGCGACAAGGAGACCCTGACCATCCCCACCGAGATCGGCGGCAAGAAAGTGACGAAGGTCGATTTGAGCAGCAACACGCAATTCCTCAGCGACATCAAGAAAGTGATCATTCCCGAGGGCGTGGAGACGATCGCGGAGAACTGCTTCAACGGCTTCAAAATCACCGAGATCACCCTTCCGAAGAGCATCAAAGAGATCGGCGGCGGCTTCGTCCGCGGCGCGACGACCGTGCACTTTGAGGGCAACGACAAGTACGAACTGAGAGATCAGTGCATCATCGATAAGGAGACAAAGACGATCGTCAACGCCTTCAACGGGGCGAAGGTCCCCACCGACGTTGAGAACATCGCCAACTATGCGTTTGCCTCCTGCACGGGGCTCGGCGAGGTGGACCTCTCGAATGTCCATGGGATCGGCAAGGGGGCGTTCATCTCCGCAGACCTCACCGCCGTGACGATCCGAAACGGTGCGGAAGTGGGCGACAGTGCGTTTATGAGCAGCGGTGTGAAGGATCTGTATCTGAGGGGCGGATGCTCCTTTCCCTCGGATAGCCTCTATTGGCCCTTCCCTCCCGCCGCCCTCTGCAAGATCCACTTTGCGGGCACCGAAGCGCAATTCAAAGAGGCCTTTAATACGAAGTTCAAAGACTACACGGTCGTTTATGAGAAAGAATCGGCGTGAAGTTTTTTGCGAAAACAGGGCAATGGGGTGAGAAATTCCGTTGCCCGATAAGAAAACGATACGATTTCCCCGCGTTCCCGCGGGGTTTTCGTTTGTGCTCACGTGGGTGCGACCGTTCGTGCCCTTCTCTTGCTTCCCCTTCGGGAATGCGCCCGCTCGCGCCTCTCTTGCTTCCCCCTTTGGAGGAAGTGTCCCGAAGGGACGAAAGGGGTTGGGTGTACGGGGCTTGCACCTCATCCTGTCCGACCGAAGGGCGCACGAGCCGTAAGGCGAAGTAGCGGAGCGTAGCGGAGTCGAAGGATCTCGCCCAACTCCATACATACATGTGTGTTGGGAGACGTGCGAGATTTCTCGACTGCGCTCGAAATGAGGCGCGGGAGTGGTGCGCTCTTTCGGGGTTGCGTACACTCACACCCCCTCAGTCACGCCAAGGGCGGCGTGACAGCTCCCCCAGAGGGGGAGCCAAGGGGCGGCACGGCCTCATCGAGTGGGGGAGCCGAGAAAAGAGAGGCAAGGGGCTCCCCACTATCCTAACGCACTTTTTTAGCGGGCGGGCGCATTTCCATGCGGAAAGGATTGCTTTTTCCGCGCAAATGTTGTATAATCGGGGAGACAAGGAGAAGAGTATGATCGATATTGCGATCCTGCGCAGCGATCCCGACCGCGTGCGCGAGAACATCAAAAAGAAATTTCAACATCACAAGTTGCCCCTCGTGGACGAAGCCTTGGAGCTCGACGCGAAGAAGCGTGCCTTGCAGACGGAGGGGGACTCCCTTCGCGCCGCCCGCAACGCGCTCTCCAAGAAGATCGGTTCCCTCATGAAAGAGGGCAAGCGTGCGGAGGCGGAGGAGACGAAAGCCGAAGTCGCCCGCGACGCAGAGCGTCTTGCCGAGATCGAGGCGGAGGCGGCTGAAGTCGCTTCCAAACTCAAAGCGGTGATGATGCGCATTCCCAACTTCATCTCGGACG
Source organism: uncultured Clostridia bacterium (assembly GCA_947581885.1). Lineage (GTDB taxonomy): Bacteria > Bacillota > Clostridia > Christensenellales > Borkfalkiaceae > Gallimonas. The sequence continues at coordinate 3,330 of CANPWF010000056.1, read as the reverse complement.
ATTGCCCCATCGGCAAAGACGACTCCGAGAACGTGGAACGCAAACGCTTTTTGGAGCCCAAAGTTCCCGATTTCGAGGTGCCCTATCATCTCGATATCCTCGAAAAGCTCGCGGGCATCGATATCGACAGTGCCCGCCGCACGAGCGGACAGGGCTTCTACTATTTGACGGGGGACGTTGCGCGGCTGCACTCCGCGGTGCTGACGTACGCCCGCGATTTCATGATCGGGAAGGGGTTCACCTACTGCATTCCGCCCTTCATGATCCGCTCCGAGGTCGTCTCGGGCGTGATGAGTTTTGAGGAGATGGAAGGCATGATGTACAAGATCGAGGGGGAAGATCTTTACCTCATCGGCACTTCCGAGCACTCCATGATCGGCAGGTTCATGGGGCAGACCCTCGACGAAAAACAGCTTCCGTTGACGCTCACGAGCTATTCGCCCTGCTTCCGCAAGGAGAAGGGGGCGCACGGCATCGAGGAGCGCGGCATCTACCGTATCCATCAATTCGAGAAGCAGGAGATGATCGTCATCTGCAAACCCGAGGAGAGCGAGAGCTGGTACGAGAAGATGTGGAATTACACCGTCGAACTCTTCGTCTCGATGGGGGTGCCCGTCCGTCAGCTCGAATGCTGTTCGGGCGACCTTGCCGACCTCAAATACAGGAGCTGCGACGTGGAGGCTTGGTCTCCCCGTCAGAAGAAATATTTCGAAGTGGGGTCCTGTTCCAACCTCACCGACGCGCAGGCACGCCGCCTCGGCATCCGCTACAAGACGGAAAACGGCAGCGTCTTTGCCCATACCCTCAACAACACCGTCGTCGCGCCGCCCCGCATGCTCATCGCGCTCCTTGAAAATCATCTCCGCGCGGACGGCTCCGTCGAGATCCCCGAAGTGCTCCGTCCCTACATGGGCGGCCTCAAAGAAATTACGCCCAAAAAGTAGGTTTTTCCGCACCCATGTCCTATGTTTTCTTCGATATCGAGTGTGCGTGCGTCTTTAAGAACGTCGCCAAAATGTGCGCCTTCGGGTACGTTGTGACCGACGGAGATTTCAACGTGCTCGCCCGCGAGGACATTTTGATGAACCCGCGCGGGAAATTCCATCTCACCGATCGGAAGGGAAAGGAAGGGCTCGTTCTTCCCTACGAATACGAGGACTTCAAAAAGTATCCGACCTTCCCCGCCGCATACAGAAAGATCAAAGCCCTGCTCGAGGACAAGGGGAACGTCGTTTTGGGGCACGCGACGCTCAACGACGTGAACTATCTCAACCTCGAAACAAAGCGGTACAAGCTCCCGTCCTTCTCCTTCAATTGGCACGATACGCAGTTCTTCTGGATGAACACCGAAAAGACGTTCGGGCAGCAGATCGGCTTGGGGGCGATGGCGGAAAAGCTCGGCGTGGAATTCACCCCGCACCGTGCCGTCGACGACGCTTACGCCACCATGCGGGTGTGCGAAGCCCTCTGCCGCAGGGAAGGGGTGAACGTCGAAGGGCTCATCGCCCGCTATCGCGTACGCGCGGGCACGCTTCATCATTATGAGATCCGCCAGCCCGTCTCCGAAGGGCAACGCGCCTACTATGCGGAGAAGAGCCGCGAGCGCGAACAGCACCACCGCGCCCACGAGGAATTCTACCGTTTCGTCAACAAATATATGCACCGCCGCAAGAAGGGCGGGGCACTCGAAGGGAAAGTGTATTGCTTTTCGCGGGACGTTGAGGACGATGTGCCCTCTTCCGTCCGTCTGGTGAAGGCGATCTTCGAGGGCGGCGGCAACTATACCTCGCACCCCACTTCCTGCACGGTGTATATCGCCCGCGAAGAGGGGGGCGTCCGCTTCGAAAACGCCCTCAAAAGCGGTGCGGATTTCACCTCTTACGAGGAATTAAAGTCCGCGCTCGCCGTCGAATAACATGCAACTGCCCGAAAAATTTTTATTGCGAATGCAGGAGAGGCTGGGGAAGGAATTCCCCGCCTTTTTATGCTCTTACGACCTTCCCGCAAGGAGGGGGCTCCGCATCAACACGCTCAAAATTTCCCCCGAGGAATTTTGCCGCCGCGCCCCCTTCCCGCTCGGGGAAACGATCGGGAGCGACCCCGCCTTCCGCTATGTGGAAGGGGAACGGCTCGGGGCGGACGTGTGGCACAATGCCGGGCTCTTCTATTTGCAGGAGCCCTCCGCGGCGGCGGTCGCGCAGGAGATCGGGGAATGCAGAGGGCTGCGCGTGCTCGACCTCTGCGCCGCTCCCGGGGGGAAGGCGACGTATATCGCCGCGAAGATGGCGGGGGAAGGCTTTCTCGTCGCCAATGAAATTATTCCCGCGCGGGCGAAGGTTTTATCGCAGAACGTCGAGCGGATGGGGATCGGATCTTGCGCCGTAACCTGCGCTTCTCCCGAAAAACTTGCGGAAATCTTCCCTTCCTATTTCGATCTTGTTTTGGTGGACGCGCCCTGTTCGGGGGAGGGGATGTTCAAAAAGGAGCCCAACGCCCTCACGGAGTGGAGCGAAGAGAACGTTTTGATGTGCGCTCGGCGGCAAAGGACCATTCTCGGCGCGGCGAAGAGGATGCTCGCGGGCGGCGGCAGGCTGATTTATTCCACCTGCACTTTCGCCGAGGAAGAGGACGAGTGGCAAATTTCCGAATTTTTGAAGGAGAACCCCGATTTTTTCCTCGTCCGCGAGAGGAAGCTGTACCCGCACGAGTTTTGCGGGGAAGGGCACTTTTTCGCCGTTCTCAACAGGGGAGAAGGGGAGAGGCCCCGCGGGCGGGCGTTTCCCATCCGAAAGGACCGTGCGGCGGAAAAGGCGTTCTTTGAATTTTCGGAGAGCTTTTTCGGAAAGCCCCAAAAAGGGGAGATCACGACCCTTCCCGACGGCAGGATGTTCCTCGTGCCCGAGAATGCGCCCGACCTTTCGGCGGTGCATGTCGTCCGCCTCGGCGTGGAGCTCGGGGAGTGGGACGGGAAACATTTCCGCCCCGCGCACGCCCTCGCGATGTCACTCGGCACGGAGGCACAAAGGAAGGTGACACTTTCCCGCGAGGAGGCAACGAAGTATTTGCGGGGAGAAGAATTATCCGCGGAACTTCCCGACGGGTGGTGCGTCGTCTGCGCGGAGGAGTTCCCGCTCGGGCTCGGCAAGTGCTCGAATGGACGGGTGAAGAACCACCTGCCAAAAGGTTTACGGGAAATTCATTGACTGTTTCTGTTTTCGCGCCCCTCGGGGCGTTTTTTTGTTTTTGTTCCGCGTTTCTCTTGCTTCCCCCGTTGGGGGAAGTGCCCCGAAGGGGCAAAAGGGGTTCAGTATTATCGACACCCCCTCAGTC
>CANPWF010000055.1 GCA_947581885.1 uncultured Clostridia bacterium | reverse complement strand
GGGAACGTCGACGATGAGCCGCTCCACGGGCTCGTATTTTTCGCCGTCGATCGTCTTATAGAGGACTTTGGGCGAGCTCACCTGAAATTCGTAGCCCTCGCGCCGCATCGTCTCGATGAGGATGGAGAGGTGCATCTCCCCTCTTCCGCAAACGCGGAAGGAATCCGTCGAATCGGTATCTTCGACGCGGAGAGATACGTCGCGGAGAAGTTCCCGATACAATCTATCCCGAAGGTGCCTTGTCGTGACGAATTTGCCCTCTTTCCCCGCGAACGGCGAATCGTTGACGGAGAAGATCATCTCCACCGTCGGTTCGGAGATCTTCACGAAGGAGACGGGTTCAACATGATCGACGGCGCAAACGGTATCGCCGATATTGATCTTTTCGAGCCCCGAGAAGCACACGATGTCGCCCGCCCTCGCCTCTTCGCAGGGGACGCGCTCCAAGCCCTCGATCTCATAGAGATTGACGAGTTTGCCGCGGAGTTCGGTTTCCGGGTGATTGTGATTGCAGACGACGACTTCCGCCCCCTGCCTTGCAACGCCGCGCTCGATGCGCCCGATTCCAATCCTGCCGACGTAGTCGTTATAGTCGATGGAAGAGACGAGGAGCTGCAAGGCCCCCGTATCGTCGAGATCGAGGGGCGGGAAATGGGATAGGATCGTTTCGAAGAGCGGAATGAGGTCGCTCCCCTGCTCGTGCTCGTCCGTCGAGGAGGTCCCTTCCCTTCCCGAACAGAACACGAAGGGGCTTTCAAGCTGATCGTCGGAAGCGTTGAGATCCATCAAAAGTTCCAAAACCTCGTCGATGACTTCGCTCACACGGGCATCGGGACGGTCGATCTTGTTGACGACGATGATGAGCTTGAGCCCCATTTCGAGGGCCTTCTGGGTGACGAAACGGGTCTGCGGCATGGGGCCTTCGGCAGCGTCCACCAAGATGAGAACGCCCGAAACCATCTTCAGAACGCGTTCCACTTCCCCCGAAAAGTCGGCATGCCCGGGCGTATCGACGATGTTGATCTTCACGCCCTTGTAGTGAATGGACGTATTTTTTGCAAGGATGGTGATGCCGCGCTCGCGCTCGAGATCGCCCGAGTCCATCACGCGCTCTTCCACCACCTGATTTTCGCGGAAGGTTCCCCCCTGTTTCAACATCTGATCGACGAGGGTCGTCTTGCCGTGGTCGACGTGGGCAATGATCGCTATGTTGCGTAAATCTTCTCTGACCATGTAGTACCTCTTGAAATCCACGAAAAATTATAATACATTCTCGAAAAAAATACAACAATTTGCCGCGTCGTTTGGAAATTTAATTTTCGGGAATTTTCGGGAAAGGAAACTTCTTCCGTCTCGCGCTTCCGCTTTACAATTTTTGAAGAAATATTTCCGAGAATAACAAATTTTAGCACTTTTTTAGCACTTCTCCTGTTATAATGCGGAAAAGTTATATTAAGGAGAAATTTCCATGAAGAAACAACCCGACCCCACCCAACCCGTCTATACGAGCAGAACGCTCGAAAAGAGCCCCAAGACCCGCCTCACGGAGATCATCGTCGACGCCGTGGTGCTCGGGCTTCTTGTGCTCTCCTTCATCTTCTCGTGGTTCATGCCCACGCTGAAGGTATCAGTCGAAGGATTTGAAGGATATTCTGCGTCCTTCTCCCCCATGCAAATGTTCGTCGGCACGATCAGCATGACGGGCGGCAACGGTGCTTACGTCAAAGATTTCAAAGAGAGCGGCGGCTTTGTCGAGCTTGCCGATGAAGAGTCGAAGGGCGGTCACGGGCCTCTGTATTACAGCGAGAGAAGTGGCAGAATGGTCTTTGAATTCCCCGATGAAGAGCTTGTCCTTCACGATGTCGAGTTCAAGAAAGCGCATACCCCTTCCGCATTCAAACACTATAACTTCATCGACGGATATTTCGGCGTGACCGTTTGGAAGATGGATGAAGCGAGAGAAGAATTGAGGAGAGAACTTCAGGCGAGCAGTTCGATCCCCGCAAACCAATACGATACCTACCTCGATCTCATGAAAAAGGAGCGGTTGGATCCCTCCTACCCCACGATCATGAAGCTCGCCGCCCTTGATGAAAAAGACATCGGCGATTTCAACTGGTCCGGATTTACATACTTCATCTACCACAGCTATGCTAACTTCTCCGAGAATGATGGCTTCGATGAAGCGACGATCAAGACGTATCAGGACAAATATCTTCTCGGCGAAGTCAACTTCGAGGCTTTGAAGAAGGTCTTTGAAGAGGATCAGTCGGAAGGCTACTTCCTTGAATACATGCCCACCCATGTCGACGCATTCGATACCCGGACTCATCCCGTCAATGGCGTTGAGACGAAAGTTGTATTCAGAATGCATTACTCGACCAAACCCGAGGCGGTAAGGGCTGCGGGCGAACATCTCTCCGTGCTCGCCGTTTACTTCGGCATCGGCATGGTGATCGTCGGGTTGGCGGAACTCCTCTACGCGATCCCCGTCGTCCTCCGCCTTGTAAACGCGATCCAAGGGAAGCCGCGCAACGTCTCCAAGAAACAACTCAAACTCGGGAAGATCAAATACAATCATCAGGTGATCGTCTGCGCGATCGTGATGACGTTCTTCACCATCATCTCTTGGGGCGGTGCCGCTTCGCAGGTGACGGCTCCTTACATCGGTGCGATCGCAGGCGCGTCCGCGCTCACCTTTATCGTGAGCCTTGGGCTTGCCGCCGCGGAGATCTTCTACAACATCTTCGCGAAGAAGAATCCCGACCGCGAAGTCGTGGAAGCGGGTGCCGAAACTGCCGAAGTTCCCGCCGAAGTTCCTTCCGAAACGCCCGCAGAAGCTCCTGTTGAGACTTCCGAAGAGACCGCCGAGAACAAGACGGGCAACAACTAGCTCACCCTGCCCGTGAATGCGGGCAATGGATACCTTCAAAAGTCAAAGCCCCCCGAAAATTTCGGGGGGCTTTGACTTGAAATGTTCCTCAGAAGAATGTGCCGCGGGCAGCTTCCTTGGTGGCTTCGTCCGCGATGAAGGGGATGCGGGTGGTGTAGCCGCTCTTCGCCGCGACGATCTGCCGTGCGGGCCAATGGTACACTTCCCTGTTCCAAGTATTCACCGTATCGTTGTACACTTCGCGTGCCGCCGTGATCTCGCGTTGCAAGTAGTTGTTCTGCTGCATTGCGTCCGCAAGTTCGCGGTGCGCCTTCAAATCGGGATAGTTCTCGAAGGCGATGTTCACCGAACGGGCAAGATTGCCCACCGTTTCGGCATACTCGTTGCGGGCTTCGTCCCCATCCGCGCCGCTGTGACTGCGGTACTGCGCGATCTTGGTGAAGGTCTCCTTGTCGAGATCGATCGCCTTATCGAGCAGTTTTGCGCAGTTTTGCAGGACCTGCACGCGCTGTTCGAGGTAGTTATCGATCTGCGAAGCGTCGTGCTGGATCTTCTGTTGGAGCTGCTGGAAGTAGTTCTTCGCCTTCACCTTGATGACCGTCCAAATGATCCCGCCGATGATCGGGGGCAGGAACCACCAGATGATATCGAAAAACTTCGATCCGCCCCCCACTTTCACGGGAAGCTGTTTGGCGATGACTTTTACGTCGTTGCCTTCTGCCATCGTCGAGCCTGTCAGTTCGTCCAATTCGTTCATATCCTTCCTCCTATTTGTTTTTTGCGATCGTAAAGGCGGCGTCGAAGCCCGAAACCTCCTCGGGAACGACGCAGCACAGGATGCCGTGACTGTAACCGAACGCGCGGTGCATATATTTCGAGAACGCGGCGGAAAGAGAACCGTCGTTCGCCTCGTCGAAGAATTCCCGATCGGAGAGCCCGATCTCCTTCATCGCCACGGTGGTGACTTCGGAGATGGGGACATACTCCACCCACTCGACGGGAACATCGTGCATGTAGCCGTCGCCGCCGAACACGGGGACGAAATCCACCCGCGGCACGGCGCGGAAGGAGTTGGCGGTGACGCGGACGAGATCGCTCATCCCGTCCTTTGCAAGAAACTGCGTTTTGAGAATACTCGGCGTTGCCGCTTCGGGATGGGCGAAGGCACTTTCGTCCATGCGGTTGACGGCGTATTCCGATTCCTGCGCCGTGAAATGGCGGGCATAGCTCTCCGCATAGATGTATTCGTGCGGCTTATGCTGTTGATACAGCGGAATGGAAAAGAGCGGCGCGAGATCGAAATACAGCGAGCGGAAGTACTGCGTCTGGAATGCAAAGAACTTCTGCTTCGCGATTTCATAGCTATACGAGCGGTATTTCTCCCGCGATTCGATCATATCCCAATTCGCCGAATGCTCGGACATGATGTAGTTCAAGCACCCCGATTTTCGCATATAGAAATCATCGCCGTAGCCCGACGGATCTTCCATGAGAGCGAGCATATTCTTCTGCGCGAGCGGGGTGAAGAGAAGGCGGAACTGCACGTCGTTGTCCCTGTCGAGGGCACCGAAGAGAACGTCGAACTCCTCGTTCCCCATCTCGGTGAACGAACCCCCGTCCTTGACGGAACGCTCCTGCTGTTTGCGGATCTGCTTCGCGCCCTTTTCCACCTCCCTCTCCTTCTCCTTCTCGGAAAGTTTCTCCGCATGAGAAGGACGGCGGGAGAAATGCAGGTCGGGCGCGGCTTCGTTGCCGTAGATGAGGCGGGTCTCCCGACTGTAATAGGGCTTCGGATGGGTCACCGTTGCCGTGAGCGTTTGGGTATGGTTGACGGCGACGCGGTTGCCGCGTTCATCCGTTTGGTAGGTCACCCAACTGATGACGAGAGAACCCGAATAGGTGCAGGTACCCATCGTGCGGACGAGGACGCGGTCGACGACGAACGGGTTGTGGGCGATCTCCCCCGTCAGAATGCCGAGCGTCGAACGGGCGGGGTCGTCCCCCTCGCCGTAGCCATACTTGCCGTGCAAATAGTCGTAACGGCGGACATTGAAGTTGTTATCGAGTTCGACGAGCGGAATTGTCTTTTCGATGAGTTTTTTGGTGACGTTGTCCTGAAACAGGGCGTTGAGAGGTGCCATCTGCTTCCAAGCGAGGTCTAAAAGTTCCTGCGCCTTCTTCTGCTTCTCGTCGTATTCCCGCTGTGCGAGTTTGATCTTCGGCTGAAAGACAAGGGCGAGAAGGAGAGCGAAAAGCACGATGAGCGCGGGCCCGACACCGAGCAGGACCCCCGCGGCGACGGAGACATTCTGCACGATGGAAAAGATCCCGATGACCAAAAGCAGCGAGCCGAGCACGATCATCGCGATCGAAAGTCCCCTCCCCGTCTTGTAGCCCGAGAGCTTGCGCTTGGACTTCTGCACGTCGCCGACCTGCGCCGAATACTTCGCTACGGTACTCTTGTTCGCCGCAACGTCGATGCCCGACTGCGTTTCGAGCGTGCGGAAGTACTCCTCGCAGTTCTCGGAGAATGCCTTTTCGTATACGGTTTTGTACGCGGTAAGCGGCTCGAGGATACTGTCGTCAAGCGGCCGCTCTTCTTCATTCGACATCATATGGCAGTATTGTAGCATAACCGACAGGATTTGTCAAAAAAAATGTACAAAAAATCGACGAATTCCTTCGCCGATAGAATTTCTTGCGGTTTTGCACGGATATTTTTGCGGAAAATCTATGCCGTCAAAACGTTCTTGTTCTTGTAGACGCAGAAGGTGATCGTGTGGCCGTTGTCCTCGACGGGCTCACTCTTCTCCGTAAGTTCGAAGTTTTCGTCCTCGTCGAGGGAGGGCACGAACACGTCCGCCCCGCCGTCCGCATCCACCTTGGTGACGAGGGCTTCGGTGCAATAGGGAAGCAGCAGACGATACACGCTCGCCCCGCCGATGACGAACACATCGTCCGCGGGATAGTTTTTGAGCATTGCAAGGAGTTCGGAAAGATCGTGCGCCGTAATGACACCCTCCACCGTTTGGGGACAGAGGACAATGTTTGTCCTGTTTTTGAGGGGTTTGCCGTTCGGAAAGGAGAGAAGCGTATTGTACCCCATCACGACGACTTTCCCCGTCGTCGTCTCGCGGAAGAACTTCATATCTTTGGGGAGGGAGAACATCAAGCCGTTGTGTTTTCCGATGCCCCACTTGTTGTCGGCATGAAAGATCGCTCGCATCTTTTCTATTCCTTATATATATGGTGAGTTGAGGTCCACCCCCTCAGTCCCCTGCGGGGACAGCTCCCCCTCAAGGGGGAGCCGAGAAGAGAGGCGACTGAACAGCTCCGTTTTCTGCGAAACGCTATATAGCGACGGGGATCTTGGTATCGAGCGGGTGGAATTCGTACCCATCGAGGCGGAAGGAATCCACCGTGAAATCGTAAAAACTTTGAACGCTCTCGTCGATCACGAACTTGGGCGCGGGAAGAGGCTTACGGGTAAGCAGTTCTTCGACGATGGGAACGTGGCGGTCGTAGATGTGCGCGTCGGCGATCACGTGGACGAGTTCCCCCGCTTTGAGCCCGCTCGATCGGGCAAACATCCAAAGGAGCGCCGCATACTGCACGACGTTCCAATTGTTCGCCGTGAGCATATCCTGCGAACGCTGATTGAGGATGCCGTTCAAGGTATCCCCCGAGACGTTGAAAGTCATCGAATAGGCGCAGGGATACAAATGCATCTCATGGAGATCCCCAAAGTTGAAGAGGTTGGTGAGGATCCTGCGCGAGGCGGGGTTGTGTTTGAGGTCGTAAAGGACGCGGTCGACTTGGTCGAACTCCCCTTCCGCATACTTGTATTTGATTCCGAGCTGATAGCCGTACGCCTTGCCGATGCTTCCGCTCTCGTCCGCCCAGCTGTCCCAAATATGGGAATGGAGATCGCGGATGTTGTTGCTCTTCTTCTGCCAGATCCAAAGGATCTCGTCGATACAGCTCTTGAAGGCGGTGCGGCGAAGGGTGAGAATGGGAAATTCTTCCTGCAAATTGTAGCGGTTGACGATGCCGAATTTCTTCACGGTATGGGCGGGCGTGCCGTCCTCCCAATGGGGACGAACCTCGGAATCCGTATCCCATATCCCATTTTTCAGGATATCGCGGCAGTTTGCAAGGAAAATTTCGTCGGCACGGCTCATACGATCTCTCCTTGGATACGGGCGCGGACTTCCCCCTCTCCCAAGATCTGTTGAATGGTCCAAAGGTCGGGAGTGTTCGCCCGTCCCGTCGTGGCGATACGGAGCACTTCCGCAACGTCCGCAACGCTCCCCTTGTAGTTTTCGGGGTTCGCCTTATAGTCTTTCATCTCGGCGGCAAAGCCGTTTTCGGCGGCGATCTCCTTGACTTTTGAGAACCACACCTGCGCGTCGTCCGCGGCATTGTACCTACTCAAAAACCCGTTTAAGATCGAACGCTTGTCCGCATCGGTGACGCGGTAACTTTCGTGGAGAACGGGGCGTTCGAAGAAGAACTTGATGAACTCCATCGCCTGCGAAGCGGTGGTAAAATCCTTTCTGCGCTTCTTCCCGCCGATTCCCATGCAGAGCGCGAGGACGGCTTGCAATTTCCCTTCATCCGAAAAATATTGTCTTTGTTTTTCGGTGCCGAATTCGTTCGCCCAATTTTGAAGGAAGGATATAGTCTCCTCGACGGAGAGGCGGGCGAGCTCGTTTTTGGAGACATCGTTGAGCTTATCGAGATCGAACAGTGCCCCGCTCTTGCTCATTTTTTCCGCCTTGAAGGGGAAGTCATTGAGATCCGCGTCGGGGTTCTTCAAATACCATTCCTCGAAATTGGAGTTGAGAAGGGTGAGCATATACACCTTTACGGCGCGTGCGAAATACCCCTCCTTCCTGTAAAATTCGAGGGAGAGTTCGGGGTCCTTCCGCTTGGAGAGCTTTCTTCTCGTCTCGCCGTCCTGCTTCATCAAAGAGCAGTTGTGTCCGTAGCGCGGGCGGGTAAACCCGAGCGCATCAAAAAGTTCGATGTGGATGGGAAGGCTCGCGAGCCACTCTTCCCCGCGAAGGACGAGGGTCGTACGCATGAAGTGATCGTCGATGGCGTGGGCGAAGTGGTAGGTCGGGATGCCGTCCGATTTCAAGATGACGACATCTTGGTCGTTCTCGGTGACGGTGACATCCCCCTTGATCTCGTCGTGGAATTTGATCTTGTTTTCGGGGTTACCGAGCGAACGAAGCCGAACGACGAAGGGCTTCCCTTCATCGAGATTTTTATAAATCTCCTCTTCGGAAAGATTGCGGCACTTGGCGTATTTTCCGTAGTAGCCCGTGATCTCCTTGTTTTTGGTCTGCTCGTCGCGAAGGGCGGAAAGGTCCTCCTCTGTGCAGAAACAGGGGTAGGCCCTTCCCTCTTCGATGAGTTTTTTCGCGAAGGCGCGGTAGATCTCGGCGCGTTGCCGCTGATACCACGGCGCGTACGTCTCGTTTCCTCCGATCTCCGCCCCCTCGTCGAATTGAATATCGAAATATTTCAATGCGGAAATGACCGCTTCCACCGCGCCGTCCACCTTGCGCTTTAAGTCGGTATCCTCGATCCGAAGGTACAAAACGCCCCCGCTGCGGTGCGCGATGCGTTCGTTCGCGATGGCGGCAAACAGGTTCCCAAGATGGATAAATCCCGTCGGCGAAGGTGCGAGACGGGTAACTTCCGCCCCTTTGGGAAGGGTGCGGGCGGGATATTTTTCCTCATAAAATGCGGGGGAAGGATAGTCCCCGGGGAGCAACCGCTCCGCAAGCGCGTGAAAATTCATATTGCCTTCTCCTTGACGAGAGATAAACTTTCGGGGGAATGTTCGGCGAGCCCGTCCTCGATCTGATGAAGGACGGCGATCGCCCGTTCGAGCATCGGCGTGGGAACGCCCCTCTTCTTCCCCTCCCGCACGACTGCCCCCGCGACGAAATCGACATCGCACCGCCTGCCGCGTTCGAGGTCTTTGAGCATGCCCGAACGGATATTCTTGTGCTTTTTCATCGCGATCGGCAACAAAAACCGCGCGAAGGGGCGGGAAAAGAGTTTGCCGATATCGTGTCCGTTCTGCACGAGGGTTCTGCATCCGCACGCCTTGGCGACGGAAATCGTCTCTCGCATCAAGGATAGAACGAGGCGGGAATGGCGTTTTGCGAGCTGCCCGAAGGTGAGCGTCGAAATCGCGGACAACGTAGAAAAGGACGCGTTGACGGCGAGCTTTGCAAAGCGGATCTCCGTAAGATCCCCTTCCGTCACGATAAACGCGCGGCGAAGAAGATCGGCGATTTCATGCAGGCGCGCCCCCGCTCCGAATGCTCCGATCGCGAGGGAGAACTTCTCTTCCTCGGAGGAGAGTTTGACTTCCCCGGGTGCGACGAGTTCCGCTCCCCACCCGAGCGCACAGCCGTAGACGCGGTCTCTGCCCAAAATTTCGGCAAGCCC
>CANPWF010000054.1 GCA_947581885.1 uncultured Clostridia bacterium | reverse complement strand
TCGTGCTCGACGCGGGGCACGGGGGGATCGACGGCGGCGTGGTAGGCATCTCTTCGGGGGTGAAGGAGAGCGACGTAAACCTCGCCCTTTCGAGGATCCTCCAAACGAAATTCGAGGAAGCGGGCTTTTCCGTCGTGCAGACCCGCCCGACCGAAGCGGGCCTCTACGGCGCGGCGACGAAAGGATACAAGAAGCGGGATATGCAGGCGAGAGCGGCGATCATTCGGGAGAACTCCCCGTCCCTCGTCATCTCCGTGCATCAGAACTTCTTTTCCGACCGCACCCGCCGCGGAGCACAGGTGTTCTTTCGGGAAAATTCAAATGCTTCCCATAGTCTTGCGAATTGCATTCAGCGTTCCCTCAACGGAATGCCCGAGTGCGTGAAGAAAACCGAGGCGTTGAAAGGGGACTATTATGTCCTCAATTGCAGCGATTTTCCCTCCGTCATCGTGGAGTGCGGCTTTCTTTCCAATGCGGAGGACGAGGCACTTCTCCTCGATCGGAATTATCGGGAACGGCTTTCGGATGCCGTTCTCTTGGGCGCACTCACCTTCCTCGCGAGCGATACGGCGGGGGAATAGGGGGGACCCTTCTTCATCTCTTCCGAAAAACACCCTTTCAAGCGTACTTTCTCGCGCACGACGTACATTATACCCGCGCATCGTTTGACATTTTTGTTTCCGCGTGGTACAATGGCTGTATGAGTGCCTATTGCCTTACCAAAACCTATGCCCTTCGGTATTCCGATTTCGATTTCAAGGACGAGCTCTTGCCTTCGTCCTTGCTTGCATTGGTGCAGGAATCGGCTTGCAGGAGCGCGGACGAGCTCGGCTTCGGCTATGCCGACCTCAAACCGCACGGTTACGGATTTTTGGTGGTGAATACGCACTGCGAGTTCGTGCGTCCCATTCGCCTCGGGGACGATCTCGTCATCAAGACGTGGCCGCTCCCGCCCCGCCATGTGATCTGCGAGAGGGATTATCTCGTCGAGAGCACAACGGGGGAAAAGCTCGCCGCCCTCGCTTCGCGCTGGTGTCTCGTCGATCTCAACACCTTCTCTCTTCTCCCGCCTTCTGCCATGGGGGAAGCGCACGAGAAGTGCCCGTATCGCGACGAGCACACCGTCCTCGTTCCCTCATGGAAGATCCCCCGCCTTACAAACGGGCGGGAAGTGTACCGCATGGCGGTGCGGGCAGGGCAGTGCGACCATTATTTCCACGCCAACAATACCCGCTACGCCGATTTCTTCTTCGATTGCTTTTCGATGGAAGAACTCTCCGCCCGCGCGGTGAAGTCCTTCCGCATCGCCTACTCCAAACAGGCAAAGGCGGGAAGGGAACTTGTTTTCTTGCGCGAGGACGAGGGGAATATCTCCCGCTGCGAGGCGATCGCGGACGGGGAACTTCTCACCCAATTCACCGTGGAATTTTCAGAGAACACATAGAAAAACCCATTTTACCGAAGGAGCCGCGGATGGACAAAAAAATCTACGTTACCCTGCAAAACGGACGGGTGTTCGAGGGATCTTCCTTCGGGGCATCCCGCGAGACGGTCGGCGAACTCGTATTCACCACCGGCATGACGGGATACCTCGAAACGCTCACCGATCCGAGCTACTATGGGCAGATCGTCACGCAGACCTTCCCGCTCATCGGCAACTACGGCGTGATCCCTTCCGATTTCGAGAGCGCGAAGGTATGGGCGAAAGCGTACATCGTCCGCGAAGTGTGCGACGAACCTTCCAACTTCCGTTCGCAGGGGAAACTCAGAGATTTTTTGCAAGAGAGGGGGATCCCCGCGGTGTACGGCGTAGATACGCGGGAACTCACCAAAACCGTACGCGAGGCGGGCGTTATGAACGCCGCCATCACCTTCAAACCCTTTTCCGACTTTGAACTTTTAAGCTCTTACCGCGTGAAAGACGCTGTCCGTGCCGTAACCCCACAGAGGATCGAACGGTACGGGAGCGGCGATCTTCACGTCGTTCTCTATGATTTCGGTGCCAAAATGAACATCGAGCGCGAGCTCGCCGCACGGGGTTGCAGGGTGACGGCAGTGCCCGCCTACACTTCCGCGGAGGAAGTCCTTTCTCTTTCGCCCGACGGCATCATGCTCGCCAACGGCCCCGGCGACCCTGCGGAAAACGTTGAGATCGTAAAGAACATCAAGGAGCTCGCGGGCAAACGTCCCATTCTCGGGATATGCCTCGGGCATCAGCTCTTCGCGCTCGCAATGGGCGGACAGACTCGCAAGATGAAATACGGCCACCGCGGCGCGAACCAACCCGTCAAAGAACTTGCAAGCGGGAAGGTGTTCATCACGTCCCAGAATCACGGCTACGAGGTGGTGGCGGATTCGGTGCCCTGCGGGGAGCTCTCGTACGTCAACGTCAACGACGGCACCTGCGAGGGGATGGAATACGCCGATCTCGACGTTTCCACCGTCCAATTCCACCCCGAGGCTTGCGGCGGCCCGCACGACGCAAGTTTCCTGTTCGAAAAATTCATCGCGCGGATGAAGGCCGCCAAGGAGGCCCGCGATGCCTAAGAGAAAGGATATCAAAAAGGTCCTCGTCATCGGCTCTGGTCCCATCGTCATCGGACAGGCGGCGGAGTTCGACTACGCGGGCACACAGGCTTGCCGCGTCTTAAAGGACGAGGGCTGCAACGTCGTCCTCTGCAACTCCAATCCCGCCACCATCATGACGGACAAGATGCTCGCCGACGAAATTTACCTCGAACCGCTCACCGAAGATACGTTGAAACGCATCATCATCAAGGAGCGGCCGGATAGCTTGCTCGCCTCCCTCGGCGGACAGACGGGGCTCACCCTCGGGTGCAAACTCGCAAAGTCGGGATTTTTGGACGAATGGGGGGTCAAACTCATCGGCACCAAGCTCGACGCGATCGACAGGGCGGAGGATCGGGAACTCTTCAAACAGACCATGCAGAAGATCGGGCAGCCCGTCGTGCCCTCGGATATCGCTTACACGGTGGAGGAGTGTGTTCGGATCGCCGAACGGCTCGGCTATCCCGTCATCGTGCGGCCCGCGTTCACCCTCGGCGGGGCGGGCGGCGGCGTTGCGAAAGACGAAGAGGAACTTCGCCTCATCGCGCACAACGGGCTCATGCTCTCGCCCATCACGCAGGTGCTCATCGAGAAGTACATCGGCGGTTGGAAGGAGATCGAATTCGAAGTGCTTCGGGACGGAAAGGGGAACGTGATCACCGTCTGTTCGATGGAGAACGTCGATCCCGTCGGTATCCACACGGGGGATTCCGTTGTCATCGCGCCCGCGGTCACCCTTTCGGACAAGGAGTATCAGATGCTCCGCACCGCCTCCCTCGATATCATCACCGAACTCGGCATCGAAGGGGGTTGCAACTGCCAATTTGCCCTCTATCCCGATAGTTTCGAATACGCCGTGATCGAAGTCAATCCCCGCGTTTCGCGCTCATCCGCGCTCGCGAGCAAGGCGACGGGCTATCCCATCGCGAAGGTCGCTTCCCGCATCGCGCTCGGGTATTCCCTCGACGAGATCAAGAACGACGTGACGGGCAAAACGTATGCCTGTTTCGAGCCCGCGATCGACTATGTCGTTGTCAAACTTCCCAAATGGCCCTTCGATAAATTCCTCTATGCGGGCAGGAATTTGGGTTCGCGCATGAAGGCGACGGGGGAAGTGATGGCGATCGGTTCCTCCTTCGAACAGGCATTCATGAAGGCGGTCCGTGGGGCGGAGATCTCCCTCGATACGCCCGACCATCCCAAATTCGCCTCAATGAGCGCGGACGAACTGCGCGTCGAGATCTCCAAACCCACGGACGAACGGCTGTTCGCCGTCTATGCCGCGTTGAAGGCGGGTGTTTCCGTCGAGGAAGTGTATGCCGTCACCAAGATCGACGAGTGGTTCCTCGAAAAATTCGTCAACCTCATCCGTTACGAGAAAAAGATCGGACAGAAGAAACTCACGCGGGCGGAATACGCGGAGGGCAAGCGGTTGGGTTTCCCCGATGCCGCTCTTTCCCGTATCTCGGAAAATCCCTTGCCCGCGCACAGAAGGGCATGTTTTAAGATGGTGGATACGTGCGCTGCGGAATTCTCCGCCGTCACGCCCTATTTCTATTCGACGTACGACGATCCTTCCCACGACGAGGCGAAGCCCTTCGTTCAGCGGAGCAAAAAGCGGAGAGTCATCGTCATCGGCTCGGGTCCCATTCGGATCGGGCAGGGCATCGAATTCGACTATTCCTCCGTGCACTGCGTATGGGCGTTGAAGAGGCTCGGGTACGAAGTCGCCATCGTCAACAACAATCCCGAGACGGTCTCTACCGATTTCGATACGGCGGACAGGCTGTATTTCGAATCGCTCACCCCCGAGGACGTGCAGAACGTCATCGACGTGGAAAAGCCGTACGGGGTCGTGATCACCTTCGGCGGACAGACGGCGATCAAACTTTGCTCTTATCTTGCGAAGGCGGGCGTTCGGATCCTCGGCACGAGCGCGGACAGCGTCGATATGGCGGAGGACCGCGAACGCTTCGACGGGTTGCTCGAAACATTCGATATCGCCCGTCCGAAGGGGCTCACCGTCATGACGAAAGAGGAGGCGATCGAAGCCGCGGAGAGCTTGGGCTATCCCGTCCTCCTGCGCCCTTCCTACGTGATCGGCGGGCAGAATATGACGATCGCCTTCACCGAGAACGATATTTCCCGCTATATGGACGTTATCCTCGCCCAACATATCGAGAACCCCGTCTTGTGCGACAAATATCTCATGGGAAGCGAGCTCGAAGTGGATGCTATTTCGGACGGGACGGACGTGCTCATCCCCGGGATCATGCAGCACATCGAGAGGGCGGGCGTGCACTCGGGGGACTCCATTGCGGTGTATCCGCCCTATCATCTCTCGGATACGATGCTCACCCGTATCGTGGAGGTCTCCACGCAGCTCGCCATCGCCCTCAAAACGAAGGGGCTCATCAACATCCAATATCTCATCTATCAGAATAAACTGTACGTCATCGAAGTGAACCCTCGCGCCTCGCGCACCATTCCGTATATCTCCAAGGTGACGGGCATTCCCATGGTGGACCTCGCCACCCGCATCATGGCGGGCGCGAAGCTCAAAAAGCTCGGCTATGGCACGGGGCTCTACAAGAATTCCCCTTACGTTGCGGTGAAAGTGCCCGTGTTCAGCTTCGAAAAGCTCAACGACGTAAATTCCCAACTCGGTCCCGAGATGAAATCGACGGGGGAAGCCCTCGGCATCGGCAAGACCATCGAGGAAGCTCTCTTCAAGGGGCTCGTCTCGGCGGGCTTCAAGATGTGCCACCCCACAAAGGAGAGGCCCGTCGGGGTGTATTTCACCGTCAACGATCAGGATAAATTCGAACTCGTCTCCATTGCGAAGAAGTTCGCCGACCTCGGCTGTAACCTGTATGCGACGGCGGGCACGGCGAAAGTCATCTCCGACCTCGGCATCGACGTTACCGTCGTCGAACGGTTGAAAGCCACCAAACAGGTGTGCAAGCTCATGGACGAGGGGAAGATCGACTACATCATCTACACGGGCAAGACGGATGTCGATTCTATCGCCGACTACATCGAATTGCATCACCACGCCATCCTTCTCGGGATCACGGTGCTCACCTCGCTCGATACGGCGAACGCCCTCTGCGACATCATCGCGAGCAAATTCACCGAATACAACACCGAACTCGTCGATATCAACAACCTTCGGAAGAGCAGAACAAGGCTGCATTTCACCAAGATGCAGTCGTGCGGGAACGACTATATCTACTTCGAAGATATGGACGGGGAGATCACCTGCCCCGAATCGCTCGCCGTCAACTTCGTCAGCCGTCACTACGGGATCGGCGGAGACGGCGTGGTGCTCATCGAACGTTCTGAGGTCGCCGACGCGAAGATGCGCATCTTCAATCAGGACGGTTCGGAGGGCTCGATCGCGGGCAACGCCATCCGCTGCGTCGCCAAATATTTGTATGAAAAGAACCTCGTCCGCAAGGAGACCATGCGCATCGAGACGATGAGCGGGGTCAAGGAAGTCAAGGTGTATTCCTTCGGCGGGGTCGTCTCTTCGGCGAGCGTCGATCTAGGAAGCCCGGAACTGAGGGGGAGCAGAATCCCGTCCACTTGGAGGGGGGAGCGCGTCGTGGGGCAAAAGATGGAGATCGCGGGCAAGGAATATGCGGTGACTCTCGTCAACCTCGGCAACCCGCATTGCATCATCTTCTCGGATAAAGTGGACGACGTGCCCGTCAAAACGCTCGGTCCGATGATCGAAAAGAGCAAGTATTTCCCCAAGGGGACCAATGTGGAATTTGTGCGCGTCGTCAACGAGAGCACCGTCAAGATGCGCGTATGGGAGAAAGCCAACGGCGAAACATACGCCTGCGGGACGGGGGCGGCGGCTGCGGCGGTCGCCTGCGTCGTCAACGGCTATTGCCCGAAGGATCGGGATATCACGGTAAAAGTCCGCGGGGGAGACCTCATCGTCCGCTATGGCTCGGACGACAGCGTCACGCTCACGGGCAACGTCGAAAAGATCTATGAAGGGGAGGTGGAATTTTAATGCAAAAGACGACGCTCTACGAAGAGAGTGCGATCTCGTCCAATGAAAGAAAGGAAGCGAAGTTCTACTCGGCATTCCGCATCGCGGCGTACGTCTTTTTCGTGCTCACGGCGATCGCGGTGGGGCTTTCCTTTACCCTCATTTCGAGCGTTTTTGCAAGTACGGAGGAGACGGGTGCCCGCGCCCTCGGCATTGTGATGGTGATCCTTTTCGATCTTTCCTTCCTCGGCATGGGGCTCGGTTCATGGTTTATGAAGAACCGCTTCAACATCAGCTACGACTATATCTTCGTCGAGGACGAACTTCGCCTCACGAAGGTATACAACGGGCGCAAGCGCAAGTTCCTCACCAAGATCCACGTGGATAAGATCCTGCGCATCGGTTGGGTGGAAAAGCCCTCGTTCGACGAGGCTGTCCGCTCCTTGCAGGGCAAAAAACCGCACGTTCTCACCCCCAACCGCGAGCCGCCCGAAGGGAAGGAATGGATCTATATCCTCTGCCTTGGGGAACTTGGCAGAACGATCTACATTCTCGAATGCAGAAGGATGATGCTCGAAACGCTCGTCTTTGCGGCGGGCAAGAATAAATTCGAACGCGAATGATCTATCTCGACAATGCCGCCACCGCCCGACCTTCCGAGAGGGCGGCGGAGAAGGCGAACATCTATCTCACCGAAAAATTCTTCAATCCCTCCGCCCTGTACGGGGGAGGATTTTCCGTGCATTCCGAACTCGAAGCCGCGAGAGAGAAACTTCTCTCCTTTCTTTCGAGCCCCGCCGTCCATTCCCTTATTTTCACTTCGGGGGGAACGGAAGGGGACAATACGGCGATCTTTTCCTCGGCGAAGAGGGGGAACGCCGTCGCCACGCAGGGCGAACACGCGGCGGTGTACGAAAGTTTCGTTGAGCTTAAAAACCGCGGGGTGGAACCGAGATTCACGCCCCTTCATGCGGACGGATGCGTCGATACGGAAGCCCTTCTTTCCCTCGTGGACGAAAAGACGACCCTCGTCTCCGTCGTTCATGTGAACAACGAGACGGGCGCGATCAACGACATTTCTTCTATCGCCAAGGCGGTGAAGCGCAAAAATCCGCGGTGCGTCTTTCATAGCGACGGCGTGCAGGCGTTCGGAAAAATCCCGTTTTCTCTCCCGCCCGAGGTCGATCTTTACACCGTTTCGGCGCACAAGATCGGCGGGATCAAGGGCGTTGGGGGGCTGTTTGTAAAAAACGGGCTCCCGCTCCGTCCTCTCCTTTATGGGGGTGGGCAGGAAGAAAAGCGGCGCAGCGGCACCGAAAACGTGTTCGGCATCATGGATTTCTGTTTTGCCGCCGAGGAGAGATTTGTCTCTCTTTCCGAAGACATGAAAAGAGTACGGAAATTGAGGGAGCTCGTCTTTTCTTCCCTCGAAGGGTTCCGTCGGATCTCTCCCGAAGAGGGTTCGCCCTACATTCTCACCGTCTCGGCGGAGGGAAAACGGGGGGAAGTTTTGCAGCGCATGCTCTGGGAGAGGGGCGTTGCGGTCGGCACGGGGAGCGCGTGCTCGTCCAAACATCGGTTCAGCCGCGTGATCTCCGCTTGCGGGTACAAAGAGAGCGTGCTCGACGGGGTGCTCCGCGTGAGTTTTTCTCCCTCGACGACGGAGGAGGAAGGGCTTTTCGCCGCAAAAATGATGAATGAGGTCTCGCGGGAGTACGGCGAGCGGGTATAAAAGGGGAAGATATGGAACAGGTCGTGATCGTCCGCTATTCGGAGATCCATCTCAAAGGAAAAAATCGCAGCTATTTCGAACGGCTTTTAACGGTGAATTTGGAGCGTTCCTTGAAGGGGCTCCGCCATGAACTTCACCGCACGAGCGGGCGGTATCTCGTCGAAAAATTCGATGAAAATAGGGCGGAAGAGATCGTGCG
This sequence comes from uncultured Clostridia bacterium, assembly GCA_947581885.1. GTDB lineage: Bacteria > Bacillota > Clostridia > Christensenellales > Borkfalkiaceae > Gallimonas. The sequence continues at coordinate 990 of CANPWF010000054.1, read as the reverse complement.
GCGGGTCTCCCGCGTGTTCGGCGTGCATTCCTGCTCGAAGGGCTTGCTCGTGGAAAACGACCTCGACAGCATCTTTTTCGCTGCAAAGACGGTCGCGCCCAAAGAGGGTTCCTTCAAAGTGGAGACGCACCGCGCCGACAAGAAGTACCCGATGACCTCGATGGAGATCAACGCGGCGATCGGCGGAAGGCTTCTCTCCGCAAACAAGAATTTGCGGGTAGATGTGCACGAGCCGGAGGGTTACGTCTATATCGACGTGCGCGAAAACGGCACCGCGCTCGTGTTCGGCTCCTTCTTCGAGGGGGCGGGCGGGATGCCCGTTTCGAGTTCGGGAAAGGGGCTTCTGATGATCTCGGGCGGGATCGATTCGCCCGTCGCGGGGTACATGATGGCAAAGCGCGGGCTCACCGTCGAGCTACTGCACTTCCACAGCTACCCCTACACCAACGAGGGCGCGAAGGAAAAGGTCGTAAAACTAAGTAAGATCCTCTCCGAATCGACGCTCACATCAAAACTTCACACCGTCAGCGTCACGCACATTCAGGAAGAGATCCATAAAAAGTGCGCCGCGGAGCTCAACGTGACCCTGCTTCGTCGGTTCATGTTCCGCATCGCCGAGCGTCTTGCAAGAAAATTCAACGCGAAGTGCCTCATCACGGGGGAGAGCCTCGGGCAGGTCGCCTCTCAAACGGTGGAGGGGATCACTTCGTCCAATTCGGTCGTCACCCTTCCCGTCCTGCGCCCGCTCATCGGCTTCGATAAGGACGAGATCATTCTCCGCGCCCGCAAGCTCGGCACATACGAGACTTCCGTCATCCCATATGAGGACTGTTGCACCGTCTTTTTGCCCGAGCACCCCGCCATTCGCCCGACGCTCTCCTTCATCGAAGAGGAGGAGAGCAAGCTCAACGTAGAGGAGTTGGTGGAAGAGGCCGTCTCCACGCTCGAGATCATCGAGCTCTGATCGAGCCACCAATCATCGGGGAGTTC
>CANPWF010000053.1 GCA_947581885.1 uncultured Clostridia bacterium | reverse complement strand
AGAGGGCGAGCCTGTCCCCCACCTTCAAATTCTGCACGAAGCGGGCGTTGCGCCCCCATGCGATGCAGGGGATGTAATCGGACTTGTTATAGGCGCGGTTGACGGCGAGAAGCAAGTCTGCGATCTCGCGGTTGAAGGGGGTCGTGCGGTAGATGGGCGGCTTGCAGATATACCCCGAGAGCACGATGCTGTTGGGATTGCGCCGCTCCTCCGTCTCCTCGACGAGTTCGCGCACGAACACGGTGAGCATGAGGCGGGAACGTCCGTTCTCGATCTTGTTGTAACTTCGGAATTGTCCGAGGGCGCAGATCGTGCTGCCGAGCTTTAAGTCGTTCCCCTCGATGAGCCGTTCGGAAATGGTGACGGGAAGGATGTCTGCCTGTCCCGAGAGCCGCAGGACTTTGACGTACAGTTCGTAAAATCCCTCTCCGTATACCTCATGGGAGAACGTCGCCTCCGAGGCGATCTCCCCCATCAAAAAGACCCGATTGTTCTTTTCCATCGTAGCTTCCATATACAAAGTACCTCCATGGGTTTTCGGCGGTTATAATGTTCCCTCGGGGATCTGTTTCCCCGCAACGTCGATGCGGTAGTTCGAGCGGTAGATGAGTTCGCCGATCGGCACAAACGTGAATCCCTTCGCCCTGAGAGCGTCGATGACGACGGGAAGGGCTTCGGCGGTGTGCAGTCCGTTGTTGTGGCAGAGGATGATCGAACCGCTCTTGGTGCGTTCGGTGATGCGCGAGGCGATATCCGAGGCGGAGAGATCCTTCCAATCGAGGGAATCGACATCCCATTGGATGGAATACAGCCCCATATCTTTCGCCGTGTCGATGAGAAGGTCGTCGTAATCCCCGTAGGGCGGGCGGAAAAGTTCGACCTTCTTCCCCGTGACGGAGGAGATCGCCTCGGACGAGGAGGAGAGTTCCTTCTTTATCTCCGTCTCGGAGAGGCGGGACATATAGGAGTGCGTCGCGCTGTGCGTGCCGATCTCGTGCCCCTTCTCGTCGATCTTCTTCAAATAGTCCGCGTGCTCTTCCGCCCAGAACTGCACGGTGAAGAAAGTGGCGCGGACGTTCCCCTTTTCGAGCGCGGATAAGATCGCGTCGGTGTGTTCGGTGCCCCAAGCGCAGTCGAAGGAGATCGCGATCTTGTTATCTTCCCTCCCGACGTTGTAGATGGGGAGGGACCTCGCGCCCGAGAAGTACACTTCCGCCGCCCCCGTTGCCCGCGCGGCGAACGCGCCGAGAAGGAGAAGGGCGACAAGGAGAAAGCAGATCGAGACCGTTTTGAGCTTTATCACCAAAAACCGCATCGCAACACCTTTATTTTATCATGTTTGAAAGGGAAAGTTGTGTCGATTTCAGCTGTTTGAAAAGGAATTTCGTCGAATTTCTTTTCAGGGCTTCCCCCCTCGGAATACTCTATTCGAAGGGCGGAAAATTATGCAAAACACGGCGATTTTTCCGAACTCTACTGTGGGTAGAGTGGAATTTTTGTTTGATAGAGAGCCTTCCCCGCGGAATATCCCCCCTTTTTCGAAAAACAGGTTGTAAACTTTATCAAAACGTGGTACGCTATGGGTATGCGGAACCCCGCAGGAGGTTACTATGAACTTCGATCTTTTCGTCGATTCATCTGCCAACGTACCCGATGAATATGTCCGTCGCTATCAAATCACCGTGATCCCCTACCTCTGCCTCGTGAACGGCGAGGAAAAACCCGCCGTGGAAGAGGGTGTCCCCTTCGACGAGACCGCGGGGGAGTTCTACAAGGCGATGCGTGCGGGCGCGGACATCAAAACTTCCCTCATCTCCAAAGAACGTTTCATGGAAGCATGGCTCCCCTCGCTTGAAAGCGGGCGGGACGTGTTCACCGTGACCATCACTTCCTCGCTCAGCGGCACCAACGCGCAGGCGGTCGCCGCGGCGAAAGAACTCTCCGAACGTTTCCCCAGCCGCACCATCGTGGTGGCGGACAGCTGCAACGCCTCTTTGGGCGAAGGACTGCTCGCGATCGGCGTGGCGGAGCGGCGCGAACTCGGCATGAGCATCGAGGCGTGCGCGGCGTGGCTGCGCGAGAACAGGTATCGCGTCAACAGTCAGGTGACGGTGGACGATCTCAAATTCCTCCACCGCAGCGGCCGCGTTTCGGGCATCTTGGCGTTCGCGGGGAACCTGCTCGGCATCAAGCCCATGCTCCGCGCGGACGGCTCCTCCCCCGCCAAGCTCGTCGTTTACGGCAAGCAGAAGGGGCGGAGAAAGTCCCTCGAAGAGATCCTTCGGGCGTTCGATGAGAACGTCGTCGAACCCGAGAAGCAGACCGTCGCCATCGCCCATGCGGACTGCGTTGCCGACGCGGAAAAACTCAAAGAGGAACTTTTGAAGCGCGGCGTGAAGGACGTGATCGTCGATTACTATGACGTGTGCACGGGGAGCCATGTCGGCCCCGGGACGATCGCCCTCTTCTACTATGGCAAGCCCCGCCGCACCGAAAAACCCGCGATCGAATTCGCTCTTTTTCGGAAACGGGCACTCGCGCCCGTGTGACAACTCATAAAAAATCGCGCCCCATGGGCGCATTTTTTATTTTTCTGCCCGCTCGGAAGGATTGAGCGGGTTTTCTTTCGGGGGCTTTCCGAAGGGGTTCTTGTTTTGCACGCTCGTAAAGGTCAGAGCGTACACCTTCTTCGCGCCCGCCCTCTTCAATGCGTCGGCGAGTTCGCTCGTCGTCGCGCCCGTGGTGAGCGTATCGTCGACGATGACGAGGGTCTTTCCCTTGACGGCGGTGCGGTCGAAGATATGGAAGCACCGTTCGAGATTCTTCTGCCGTTCCCGCCGCCCGAGGCTCTTCTGCGCCTCCGTCTCGTGCTGTTTTACGGAGACATCGAGGACGGGCAAGCCCGACCGCACGGAAAGCTCCTCGGCAAGCAAAAGGCTTTGGTTATACCCGCGCTTCTTTCGCGCCTTCTCCGTCATCGGGACGAAGAGGAGGGCTTCTGCGTCGGGAAATTCCCTTTGAAGGGTGGGGAGCATGATCTCCGCGAGCGTGTTTGCAAGGTATCTTTGCCCGCGCTTGAAGCGGGTGACGAGCCCGATCGCCTTCCCCTCATGCAAAAGCGGGGCGCGGGAGAGATCGGTGCGAAGGGGCTCCTGCTTGCATTCGAGGCAGATCCCCTCCTCTTTCACCTTCCGCCCGCACAGGGGGCAAATGTGCCCGTTGTTCCAAGGCAAAAGGGGGAAGCACACCGAGCAGACCCGCTCGTTTTCAAACACTTCCCTGCCGCAGACATCGCATGTGAAGTTGTACGTCCGTTCCGTCTTTTGGAAGCTCTCGCGGACCGCGGATATGATCTTCATAACAAAAGCGGGGCGGAAGTCCGTCCCGCGAAAGGTGCGTCAGAAGTCGTCGCCCTCCTCGTCATCGTCGTCGTCATCGTCGTCGCCCCCCGAGAGGGTGTAGATCTCGTCGCCCGTGACGTATTCGAGGTCCTCTTCTTCCTCGTCGTTGTGATATTCTTCCTCTTCTTCTTCCTCTTCCTCGGCTTCGAGTTCGCCGAATTCCTCGCCGAGGGCTTGATCCATTTCGGAATCGAGTTCGGCATCCGTATCGTCGTCGAGGTATTCCCGCCACTCGTCGTCCTCTTCGGGGTCGGGTTCCTCCTCCTCGTACTCCGCCTTCTTGCGGCACTCTTCGCACATCTTTTCGCCCGCACGCATCATGTTCTCGCCGCAAACGGGGCAAAGCTCGGTGGGGAGATCGTCCTCTGCCTCTTCGATCTCGTCGATATCCGTAGGAATGCCTTTGAGCTCCTTTAAGCAGACATCGCAGTATTCCTGTTTCTCCGCGTCGATATAATTGAGCTCGCAACGCGGACACTTGATATAGCGCATGGTTTTTCCCTCCGATTTCGGCTAATAAATTATATTAGGATTTATTTCTTTTGTAAACTGTTTTCCTATGCTTTTTTCAAAAATTTTGCCCGTTTTGAAAAATTTTCCGCCGCCTGCCCGCTCGCCCTCTGTATTCTGCCCGTTCCGCTGCGGGAAGATACGAAAAAGCCCGCCGTGAAGGCGGGCTTTTTGTGCTTTTTGTTATTCGGGTTTTTCTTCGGGCGTTTCCGCTGTTTCGGCGGGAACTTCCTCCGCGGGAACTTCTTCCGCGGGCTCTTCGGGAACTTCTTCTGCGGGCTCTTCGGGAACTTCTTCCGTCGTCTCCGTGACTTCGGCTGTCTCCTCCACGGGCTCTTCCGAAGCGGGTTCTTCCGAAGTCTCCTCCGAAGCGGATTCGGCGGGCTCTTCGTCGGAATAGACATCGACGTTCCTGTCGTCCGTCGTATCGACGTGCATGAGCTTGCGCTCGGGAGCAGCCTCTTTCTTCTTCTTGGCGCGAAGCACGAGCACCACCGTCAGCGCGACACCGCCGAGCACGACGAGCCCGATGCCGACCCCGATGAGTGCCCACGCCCAAGCGGGCAATCCCGTATCTTCCTCTTCGGCGGGCACGGTGTAGCGGTTGAGCGCACCCCGCCAATACTCATCCTGCTCTTCGACATGTTCGTCGGCGACCTTCCCGATGCGGGTGATGAACGCGTCGCGGGTGCGATAGCTTGCGAATTTCTCCGCGTCGCCCTTGCCCTCGACGAAGTTGTTGAACACTTCCTGCTCTTCCTTGGAGAAGAGATAGGTCTCCCTCTTGTTGCCTTCGTCGACCGCCTCTTTGATGTTCTCGTCGAACGCCGTGCGCTTGCCCGTGTAGAAGTAGTAACGGAGCGCGGTGGCGATCTTGGAACTCATGCTGTCCGATACTTCGGCGAAATACCCGTCGTCGGCATCCATCAAGTCGTCGTACTTCTTGACGGGGCCGTCGTTGAGTTCGGCGTTGTTCATGAGCTTGCCCTGCCCGTCGGTGAGGTCGACGGCGCAGATGTAGTTATACGAAGTGGAGTTGGCGTTGTTGGAAGCGTCGGCATAGTACAGGATCCCGTCGACGATCTCGGCGGAATACCAATCGCTCGCGTGCTCCACGCCCGGGACCTTCGCCGTCTCGAAGGCGGAGTTGTCCGTATCCATGAATTGAAGATCTTCGTAGTTTTCCGCAGTGCCGTTATACACCGCTCTCTCGACGGAGATGCCGCCCCCGTCCGAGCAGGAGTAGTACACATATTTGTAAGTCGCGTCCGCGTCGTCGATGAATTTGAGCGTGGGGCTCGAAAGCCCGTGCGCGATCTCGAGGGGTTCCGTCTTGGGCTTGCCCGCGCTGTCTACATCGGCGCGGTAGATGCTCGAATCCTGCACATACAGGTAATGGTGCCCGCCCTCGTCGAGGTAGTAGAGCGCGGTCTCCGAGGCGTTGGTGATGTTCGCCGCCGTCGCAACGAGATCGAGCGAAGAATTTCCCTTCACCGAATCCCAACCCGCAACGAGTTTGCTCTCGGGGAGGAAGTACAGCTCGGCTCCGCCGCCCTCCGAACCCGTATCGGTGAGGATGGTGCGGGTGAAATACACGCCGCCGTTCTCCGCACTGCGGAGGGCATAGGTGTACCCGAAGTGCCCCGGTTCGCTCTCCGAATGGTTGAACTGCGTCTTGGGGAAGGTCTGCGAATCGCCGCGCCCGTCGAGCACGAGCTCGCCGAGGTTGGTGTAGGGAACTTCTCCGTCGAGATTTTCGTCGATATACGTCTGGTCGAATTCGTACTTGTAGGGAGCGGACGCGTCGAACGCCGCGGGGGCGGAGGTCTCCGTCCAATCGGCGCGGACGCGATAGATCTGGTTATAGTCGTATGTCGTGGACCCGTCGGAATCCGCCTTGTCGGTCACGCCCATCGTGTAGTAGATCCACTCGGGGGCAACGTCGGTTCCGTCGAGGGTGTTGGCGGTGGTATCGGCGGCGAGAAGGGTCTGCGTGCCCGTCGCCGTATTGTACGAATAGATATCCGAACCGTCGAGATAGACGACGTACACCGCCTTGTTTTCACCCGCTTGCACGATGCGGTATGCCGTCGTACTGTCGTCAAGGCGGAAATGCGTCTTGATATCCGACCCGTTGAGCTTCGCGCTCTTGAAATCGAGATAGCCCGTCTGCACCACGCCCGACGTATCCTTCACCGTGCTCGGGGAGGCGTAATAGATACGGTCGCCATACACATACAGCCCCGCTTTGTGGTTGCCCGCTACCATAAGGGAAGGGATCACCGTTTCGGCGGTGTTCTTTTTGGCTTTGACATCCGCCTCTTTGATCCGCATGAGCGAACCGCGGACGGGAGTGCCGTAGGTGTTATCCGCCGTGTTGGCTTCCGCCCCGTTGATGAAATAGACGTATTCCCCCACCTTCACGACAAAACCGCCGTTGGAGACGGGGTCGCCCGTCGGGACCTCCGTGGGCGGGGTGAAAGCGGGCTTGCACGCGGCAAGAGAGATCGCTCCGAGCGACATGACCGCGGCTACCGCGATCGTAAGGAATTTTTTGGACCCTTTGCGCATATCATGAACTTCCTGTTTTCGGATTTTCGTTCTACCGATACGGATTTTATTATATACTAAATCAAGGCTTTTTGCAATCAAAAACCCATGAATGTTGCACTTTTCTTTTGAGAAATTTTGCGGGGAGGGGTCATCATGGAAAAATTCGGGATCTTCGAACTGCTCGACGCGCTCTCGGCGGCGATGGAAGGGGCGGAAAATATGCCTCCGAAAGAGCAGTCGCCCAAGACGGACGACAGGGTGTTCGCCCCGCCCGACTACTTTGAGGGGAAGGAGAGCGTCGCCCTCTCTTCCCTTCTCGATCGCCATGAGAAGATCAGAAAGCGCGTCGACGAACAGACGAAGAAGGAACCGTAAAACTTTGCTCCCGCCGAAGGTTTCGGCGGGAGCAAAGCATTTTCAACTATTTTTTCTTCACGGAAAACCCGCGGCGGGAAGAGAGCCAAGTGAGCATGAGCGGGATCCAACTCTGCACGTCGGGGCGGTACATGAAGTCCCCTTCCCCGCCCGAGGTCTCTTCGTTCCCGAGGGAGAGCCCGTGCGGACCGTCCTCAAAGATGTGCAGTTCAAACGGAACGCCCGCCCTCGCGCACGCCTCCGCCATGAGGATGGAGTTGTTCACGGGGACAGCACCGTCGTTCACCGTGTGCCATAAAAAGACGGGCGGGCAGTCCTTCGTCACCCGTTCGGGAATGGAGAGCGCGGCGCGGAGCTTCGGATCCTCGCCCGAGATGACCCTCGCCGTTCCGCCGTGCGTCTCCACTCCCGTGGAGAGAACGCCGTAGCAAAGAACGGCGGCATCGGGACGGACGAGTTTTGCGTCCTCTTTCAAAGCTGCACGGATGTGCTCGTCGTTGTACAAAGTCAACAGCATGCCCGCGAGGTGTCCTCCCGCCGAGAAGCCGATCTCGGCAACCTTTGTAGGGTCGACGCAGTACTTTTCGTGCTCTTTCCGAATATACGCCATCGCCATCGCCCCTTCCAGAAGGGGAACGGGATAGGGCGTGTGCACGGAGTAGACGAGGGAAAACGCCGCATACCCCTCGGCGAGAAGGCGAAGGGCGATGGGTTCGTTCTCCCGATCGGATACCATCACATAGCCGCCGCCCGGGATCACGAGCATCGCGGGGCGGAGTTTTTCGGAGATCTCGGGGCTCCTCGAACGGGCGTAGGCGGTGAGATATCCCCCGCCGTTTTCCCCGCGCGGAACGCCGAAATATTCATACAGGTCGATCGTTTCGAAAATCATGATTTCCTCCGATACGGTTTTGATAAGAACACACCCCGACGCACGGCCGGGGTGAAAAGATCATCTCTTGGAGAACTGCGGTGCACGGCGTGCTTTCTTCAAGCCGTACTTCTTGCGTTCCTTGACGCGAGGGTCGCGCGTGAGGAAGCCCGCCTTTTTGAGCGCGGGGCGCGTTTCGGGTTCGGCTTCGAGGAGAGCCCTCGCGATGCCGAGGCGGATGGCACCCGCCTGCCCCGTGTACCCGCCGCCGATGACGTTGACGCAGATATCGTATTTCCCTTCCGCGCCCACCTCAACGAGGGGCTGTTTGACGACGTATTGCGTCGTCCCCTGCGGGAAATAATCTTCGAGCGAACGATCGTTGATGAGGATAGAGCCGCTGCCTGCGGGAATGAGGCGGACGCGAGCAATCGCCTTCTTCCTTCTGCCTGTGCCCCAGAACTGCAACTTCTTTTTCAAATTGACCTTTGCCATATCCTCTCCTTAAAACAACTTCAACGTTTCGGGTTTTTGCGCCTGATGATTGTGTTCCGCACCCTTATAGACGTGCAGCTTCTTGATCATCTTGCGACCGAGAGAGTTCTTGGGGAGCATGCCCTTGACCGCTTCGTAGACCGCAAGGTCGCTCCTCTCCGCCATCATCTTGCCGTAGGGGATCTCTTTGAGCCCCCCGATATAGCCCGTGTGATAACGGTAGAATTTATTTTCGAGCTTCTTGCCCGTGAGCAAGACCTTATCGCTGTTGAGGACAATGACATAATCGCCCGTGTCGACATTGGGCGTAAAGGTGGGCTTGTTTTTCCCGCGCAAAATGGCGGCGACTTTGGAAGCCAACCTTCCGAGAGGCAGCCCGTCTGCATCAACGACGTACCACTTTCTCTCCACCGTCTGCGCGTTAGCCATGTACGTTTTCATAACCGTCTCCTTCCCTGTTTGCCGAAGGACGAATGGGTGCGATCCGTTGCCGCAGACCCCCTTTTCCGCCCGACTACCCCCTCATTATAGACATTCCGCCCTCTTCCGTCAAGCTGTTTTGAGTTGCAAAAAGCGATTTTTTTCGGAAAAAAGCAAAATATTTTCGGCACAAAGAACGTCGCCGCAAAGAAGGGTTTTGCAAATCGCTTTTTCCCCTATTTTGTTCCCGCGCGTGAAGCTATCCACAAGGGGTGGAAGGGCGGATTTTTCTGCTCCCGAAAAAGAAATTCCCCTCCCGAGGGAGAGGAAGGAAATTCATTTTCGGTTGGGCGGCAACTTCTTGATGACGCGGGCGGGGTTTCCCACCGCCACCGAGTTATCGGGAATATCGCGGGAGACGACGCTCCCCGCCCCGATGACGACGTTGCTGCCGATCTTCACCCCGGGAAGCACGCGCACCCCGCCGCCGAACCATACGTCGCTACCCACGATGATGGGCGTTGCGAACTCTTTCTGTTCGCGGCGAAGGGCCGCGTCGAGGGGGTGCCCCGCCGTATAGAAACCGCACTGCGGCGCGATGAACACGTTGTCGCCGAAGATGAGCTTGTTTGTGTCGAGGAACACGCAGTCGTGATTGACGTAGAAGTTTTCGCCCGCCTCGGTGTTGTAGCCGTAATCGAACCAGACGTTGCTCTCGAAGAAGAAGTTCTTTCCCGCCTTCCCCAAGATGGAGCGCATGATCTCTTCCCGCTTTTTTGTATCCTCGCGCGGGGTGGCATTATATTCGACGCACTTTTTCTTGCACGCCGCAAGCTCGGCGCGGAGTTCGTCGTCTACCGTGTACAGCTCGCCCGCAAGCAATTTTTCCTTTTCGGTCATGGTTGCTCCTTTTTTTGAATGGCGCACATCCGCTCGTCTCTCGGCTCCCGCCGTCCACCTCATTTCGAGCGCAGTCGAGAAATCTCGCACGGCTCCCAACGGACATGTACGTATGGAGTAGGGCGGGATCCTTCGACTCCGCTGCGCTCCGCTACTTCGCCTTACGGCTCGTGCGCCCTTCGGTCGGACAGGATGAGGTGAAAGTGCGAACATACATGTACGTATGGAGTTGGGCGAGATCCTTCACTTCGTTCAGGATGAGGTGCGGGGCGCGTACCCCGTCCGCCCGTCTCTCGGCTCCCGCCGTCCACCTCATTTCGAGCGCAGTCGAGAAATCTCGCACGGCTCCCAACGGACATGTACG
>CANPWF010000052.1 GCA_947581885.1 uncultured Clostridia bacterium | reverse complement strand
CCGAGCCGCCGCACATATTCGAGCACGGGTGCGCTCTCATGGGCGGAACAGGGCCCCACGATGACGAGGAATTTTTTCGACCGCCCCGCGATGACGTCCTTCACGAGCCCGTCCCTCTCCGCTTTGAGGGCGGTGAGTTTTACGGGAAGCGGGAGCTCGGCGCGGATCTCCTCGGGCGAGGGGATATGTTGACGCTTCACAAACATCTTTCTTACCTTTTATCCTTTCCGCTTGCCGTCAAGAAACGCAGCGACGGCTTCGGGGACGTACTTCGTATACGGTTTTTGAAATGCGATACAGTTTTTTACGAGGGTGGAACTTACATACGCCCGCTCCTTGTCGGCGGGAAGATACACCGCGACGAGTTCGGGGAAGAGGTCGAGGCTCGCGTATAGATCCTCCGTCTCGTATTCGAAATCGCGGGCATTTCTCACCCCCCGCACATAGAAGGGCGTATTTTCTTTTCGGAGAAGATCGGCGATCGCGCCGTCCCAAATCTCGACGTGCACGCGGGGCTGTTTTTCAAAGACCTCTTCGATCATCTTCGCCCGCTCTTCGGCGGAGAACATCGTCTGTTTGCGCTTGTTTTCGGCGACGGCGATAACGACTTCATCGAAGAGAAGAAGGCTCTTTTTTACCGTATCCTCGTGCCCGACGGTGAACGGATCGAACGTGCCCGCAAACACTGCTTTTTTCATACCAAGCTCCTCGAAAACAGGGCGATCTTCGTCCGCCCGTATCCTCTTTTATCAAAAATTTCCCACCCCATTGGGGCATTTTCGTCCCGTTCGCTCTCATAGACGACCACGCCGCCCTCGGATAAGAGTTCGCGCTTTTTGATCGTCGAAAGAATTTCTTCGGCGAGATCTTCGCGGTAAGGCGGGTCGCAGAAGATCACATCGAAGGGCGGCGCGACGGAAGAAAGGCAAGCCGAAAAGTCCATGGGCAACACCGTCGCCTGCACCCCGACGGACGCGAGATTCTTTTTGAGAAGAAGGCGGCTCTCGGAAGAACTGTCGTTGAACACGACTTCCCTCGCCCCGCGGGAGAGGGCTTCGATCCCGAGTGCGCCGCTCCCCGCAAACAAATCGAGCACCCGCGCTCCGTTGAGGCGGGCGGACAGGATCTGAAAGAGAGATTCCTTCACCCGATCGGGGGTGGGGCGGACGGCGTTCCCGTCGAATGCGGCGAGCTTCTTCCCGCGGAATTTTCCCGCGATGATCCTCATTTGTTCTTCCTCGCCTTCTCGGCGAGTTCGGCGACTTTATCGGCACGCTCTTGCTGCGCCGCCTTTCTGTTTTTCTCCACCATCGCGCCGACGATGTACATCACGCCGCTCACCACGATGGGCAAAAGCGCGAAGAGAAGGGAATAGAACGGGCTCACGCACAGCCCCACCCGCTCTTCGACGGGGCGGGTCTCGAACCATGTGAGGGGAAGGATAGACCACCCCGCGACGATGATCTGCACGAGGGCAAAGGCGTTGTACCAAATGCCCGTAAGCGTCCCGAACACGAGGACGGGCGAGGCGATGCACAGCCCGATGAGAAATCCCTTCCAAGGGGCGTATTCGCGTTCGACGCGGTGATCTCCGCCCGATTCGATGCCGAACACCTTGTTGCGGCGGTGCAAACAGCCCGTAAGATAGTAATCGTAATGTTCCTTTCCCGTCAAATACGCAAGGTGCCCGTTGAGGAAGGCGGGAAAGATCAAACAGACCACACCGAGAATGACCTTCAACGGCGTTGCGACGACGTTCGGATCCTTGGAAGGGATCGCCTGCACGGCGAGCATGCCCAGCCCCATGAAAAGGTACATGAGGTACGGGAGAAGCATGTGCCGCCAGCATTCCCTCTGCGTCCGCCAAAAGAGTTTCCAACCCTTGGGTTCGGGATCGAATTTTTTCTTCTCGACCATATTGCCTCCGATGTAAACTAAAACTTCCTCTCGCCCTCTTCGGTGAAGGCGTACTGCAATGGGATGTCATGCAGAGCTTTCGGAAGAAGTTCCACCGCTTGTCCCGCATACATCAGCCCCACCCGCACCGTTTGGGGGTGGGAGGAAAAGTACCTGTCGTAATATCCCCCGCCGTAGCCGAGGCGCGTTCCCTCTTTATCCGCGAGAAGAAGGGGGCAAAGCGTCACTTCGCAAAAGGTATCTTCCCCCGTCTCGGGCTGTAAAATATGATGAACGCCCTCGACGAGCTTGTCCGAATAGGGCACGGCGAGCATTTCCTTCCCCGAGATCCGCGGCACGCATACCCTCTTTCCCCGCGCAAGAAGTTCGGAGATGAGTTCTTTTGTGCCGACTTCGCTCCCGAAGGAGAGGTAAACGAAAAAACTTTCCGCCTGCATGAAATAAGACGAGAGAACATGGCGGGCGATCCTTTCGTCCTTCTCCTCGGAAGAGAGCGATTCCCGCAAATTCTTTGCAACGACGCGCCATTCGCGCTTGCTTTCACACATATCTTCTCTCCGCGCTCCGCCCGACACGCACGAGAACTTCGTACGCCGTGGTGCCGTGCTCCTTCGCATAGGCGGCAAAATCGTCGATGAGGAGCTTTCTCTCCCCGAATTTCGCCCGCCCGAGACAGACGGACGCGTCCATGCACAGTTTCCCCTCCGCGATGGGAAGTCCCGCGCGGAAGAGCCCGTCGCCGTACCCCGCCCGAAGAGTAAACATCCTCTTTCGAAGGGCATCTTTTTTGGCGGGAGCATATCCCGCGCCGCCGCCCGTCTGCGTGCAGGCGTGCGAGACGAAGGAGTACACCCTCATCGCGGGCTTCACATCGATCGGCGGTGCCCCCGCGGGGAGATAGCCGTACAGGGCGAGCCCCGCCCGCACAGCGTCGGATTGATCCTTTCCGAGCCCGCCCGATGCCGCCAAGTGGGAAATGCTCTGGGGGAACACTTCCTTCACATGGGAGAAGGCGATTTGAAACAGCCTTGTCTGTTCTCTTCGCGCCCGTTCGTTCTCCGCTTGATAGAGATGGGAGAACGCCCCTTCGACGAGAAGCCCTTCCTCCCTCGCCTCCCTTGCGGCGAAGAGCACGCGCTCGGGGCGGAACCCGTAGCGGTTCATGCCCGTGTTCACGGCGAGGTGCACGCGGGGGGCTCTTCCGCACCCTTTCCCCGCCTCGGCAAAGAGGTGCAGGGCGGTGCGGGAGGAGAGCGTCCCCGTAAGATCGTAGAGAAGGAGCCGTTCGGCTTCCTCAACGCTCGCGGGCGGGGTTAAAACGAGGATATCCTTCTCTTCCCCCGCAAGGCGGAGGGCGATCCCTTCCGCCGTATCCGCGACGGCGAACATCATGGCGATTTGGTGAAGGGCATGGGCGACGAAAGGTGCGCCGTGCCCGTACGCGTCGTCCTTCACGACGGCGATGAGCGGCTTTTTACAGTGCTCGACGACGGCGCGGGCGTTCGCTTTTATCCTTTCGAGATCGACGAGTGCAAGGGTGCGCATACGCTATCGTATGCGTTTCCGAAAAAATTTGTCAGCGTTTGCAGATCAGGCGGTGGCAGTGCTCGCATTCGAGGATCTCGCCGTTTTCGAGTTTCCCCTTCTGGGCAATGGAGAGATCCATGCCGCACATGCAGGTGTCCCCCGAAAGGGGCACGATGACGGGATAGATATGCTCCCTGCGCTTTTGTTGGTAGCGTTCGAGAAGGTCGGCGGGGATCTTCTTGGCGAGCTCTTTGAGCCTCTTTTCGATCTCCCCCGTCTCCCCCGCACGGGCTTCCTGCAACACACGGAACTTTTCGCTGTACTCCTTGTAGAGAGCCATCATCTTCTTGCCCTGTTCCATCATCTTGCCGTACTCTTCGAAGAGCGCGTCCGCCTCGGCGGCAAGACGGGAAAGTTCGGCTTTCGCCGCACGGAGTTTTTCCGCAAGTTGCTGGGCGTTGCGTTTGTAGAAGGAGACGTCGCCCCCCTCCCGTTCGACGAGTTCGTCGATATCCGCATATTCGTCGACGGCTTTGCCCGCCTCCTCGACGCGTGCGGCGATCGCGTCGCGCAGTTTGCGGATCTCGACGGCGCGTGCGTCCTCTTCGGCGATGCGCGTCTCCGCGTTCTTCACGCCGTTTTTCGCCTGTACGAACTTCTTCCTCTCATCGCTCGAAGCGAGTTGTTGCTCCACTCTGCGGAGCTCGCCGTCTACCTTCTGGTATTCCAACAGATCGTCTAAAAATGCCATATTTTACTCCTTACAGAAAGCGTTCGTCGGTAAAGACGGTGACGTTCCCGATATGTTTTTTGAGTTTTTCCGCGAAACGGACGAAGCCGTAGTTCTCCGCCGCGTAGTGGGTGGGAAGCACGAGATTGAGCCCCGCCTCCGCCGCCGCAGTGATGAGATGATGTTTTGCGTCCGAACTCACCACGGTGTCCGCGCCCTGCTCTTTGGCAAAGCGAAGGGCACTTTCGTTGAGCCCCGCGCCGCAAAAGCTCGCCACGCGCCTTACTTCCCTCTCCCCGTAAAAGACGGTGCGGCGGGCGGGAAGGGCATCGTTCAAGTCTTTGACGAACTTCTCCAAGGGTTTCTTCGGAACATCGTACGCCCTGCCGTAGCCTCCGTTTGGCAGCGTCTCCATGACGGCAACGGGCGTTTTGCCCCCGAGGGCGCACATCAAAGAATGGTCGATCCCCCCTTCCGCCGCGTCGAGATTCAAATGTGCGGAGAGAACGGAAATGCGGTTTTTGATGCAGAACATGAGGGCGGGCGCGTTCTCCTCGGAGATCGAAAAGAGAGGTGCCCAAATGGCGGGATGGTGGGTGACGACGCAGTCCGCCCCCATTTTTTTCGCCTCTTCCGCCGCCTTGACCGAAAGGTCGAGCGAACAGAGCACGCCGTTTACTTCCCCGAAATCGAGAAGGAGTCCGCTGTTGTCCCTCGCGCCGCGGGCGACGTATTCCGCCGAAAGCGAGAAGGGCGCGAGCCCGTTCACGATGTCATAAAGATTTCTTGACAGCATGGATCGCCTCCATGAGTTCTTCCCGCCGATGCTGATAGTGATGCAGGCTCAGCTTGCTGGGGAGACGACGGGAGAGCCGCATATTCACATAGTCGAGCTCTTCCTGCGCCTTTTCGAGGAAGGGGTGCGGAAACCGCCCGTTGAGGTTGTCCCGCCCGAAGAGGATATCCAACGCCGAATACCGATCTCCCCCATAGCCCGTGCCGAGGATGATGTCGTAATATTTGCGGGGAAGCCCCTCGCTGAAGGTGTAATCGAGTTCGAGGTTCGCGCCGTTTTCGAGGAGATATTCGCGAAGCCTGTACGCGCGGGTCATCGGCTGGAACAAAAACCGCGGCGGCATGTAAGCGTCCTCGATCATGTTGAGGATCGCCTCTCCGCCAAGCCCCGCGATGAGGACGAAATCGCACGGCTCGGGCACGACGGCGAGCCCGTCTCCCACGACGGGAATGCATTTTCCCTCTTTTACATAGGGCGCGAGCAAGGTCACCGCCTTTTGCAAACTCTTCTCGCTGATGTCCGTGATGTACGCGCGGCGGCACAGGTTGTTATCGAGCATGTACTTCGTCATGAGCCCGTGGTCGCACCCGATATCCGCAAAGATGTCCGTCGGTTCGAGGCGGGCGGTGATGTGGAATATTCTCTCTTTCGATTTCATATGTCGAGATAATCCTTCAGCTTCTTGCTGCGGGAAGGATGGCGCAGTTTCCTCAATGCCTTCGCCTCGATCTGACGAATGCGTTCACGGGTGACGTTGAACTCCTTGCCCACCTCTTCGAGGGTACGGGGCTTGCCGTCGTCGATGCCGTAGCGGAGGCGGAGCACCTTCTCCTCGCGGGGGGTGAGGGTATCGAGAACGTTCAAAAGCTGTTCTTTGAGCATGATGAAGGCGACGCTGTCCCCGGGGGTCTGCGTCTTGTCGTCCTCGATGAAGTCCCCGAGGTGCGAATCTTCCTCCTCGCCGATGGGCGTCTCCAACGAGACGGGATCCTGCGCGATCTTCTGGATCTCGCGCACGCGCTCCACGGGCACCTCCATGGCCTCGGCGATCTCCTCGGGGGAAGGCTCTCTTCCCTTCTCCTGCAAGAGCATCCGCGAGACGCGGGTGAGCTTGTTGATCGTCTCCACCATGTGGACGGGGATACGGATGGTCCGCGCCTGATCGGCGATCGCGCGGGTGATGGATTGGCGGATCCACCATGTCGCATAGGTGGAGAACTTGAATCCCTTCTGGTAGTCGAACTTCTCGACCGCCTTCAAGAGCCCCATGTTCCCCTCCTGAATGAGGTCCAAAAAGAGCATCCCCCGCCCCACGTACCGTTTGGCAATGGAGACGACGAGGCGCAAGTTGGCTTCGGAGAGGCGTTTCTTCGCCGCTTCGTCCCCTTCCTGCATCTTGCGGGCAAGTTCGACCTCTTCGTCGCTCGAAAGGAGGGGCACCCGCCCGATCTCCTTCAAATACATCTTGACGGGGTCGTCGAGCCCGATATCCGAGAGGGCCTGTTCGAACAGCTCCTTATCGCGCTCGTCCTCGTCGAAGATGACGATCCCCGCCTCGGGGAGAGCTTTGTACACCTGATCGATCTGCGGCGGCGTGAGCTCATACTTTTCGAGCGCGTCGCACAGCACGTTCGTCGAGATGCTTCCCTTCATCTTATATCCCGCGAGAAGGTTCTCGATGAGATCGTTCAACTGTTCTTGCGTGACTGTCATACCGTTCCTCCGATGTTCTTCATTTTTTTGGTATATGCGTCGATGCGAGCGAGGATCGCCCGCTTTTCTTCGTCCGTCTGCGCCGCCTCGTATGCCTCGTACTCCGCCGCCCTCTTTTCGGCGAGGGCGCGGCGGGCAAGCGCGGCAGTGCAGTCGCGGAAAAACCTCTCCGCCGAGGGCCCGTCGAGATTGTCGCCGTAGTCGAGGTTGAATACTTCGGAGAGCTCCCCGTCCTCGGGCGGGATGAGATCGAAGATGCCGCTCGGGCGGACGTTCCCCTCCTTCCTCGACGAGAGGATGAACCGCGCGATCGTCTTGTGCGTCTCGTCGGAAAAGTCCTCCTCGTTCGGCTCGTACGCGAGGGCGTACGGCTTGGAGAGAAGGCAGGCGCACAGAACGAACCGCGCCGCGCGGAGATCCCGATCCTTCGTCTCTTCCTTTTTCTCGGGGGCTGCCGCCTCTCTCTCCTTCGCGACGGGCCCCTTTTCGAGGTCGCTCAGAAGCGACCCCACGCTCACCCCGCTCTCCTCGGAGATGCGCTTTAAGAGTTCTTCCCGCTCCGTCGCGCTCTCCGCTTCGCGGACGATGGGAAGGGCCTCCTTGATGAAGCCTCTTCTTTCATCCGAACGGGTGAGATCGTACTTCCGCTTGGCGGAGAGAAGGCGGTAGTCGATGAGGGGCATCGCCGCATCGAGGCACTTTTGATACCCTTCCGCCCCCTGCTTTCGGATCACGTCGTCGGGATCCAGCCCGTCGGGGAGAGGGACGACGCGGATGCGGATCCCCTCCCGTTCGAGAAGGGAGAGCCCGCGAAGGTTGGCGTTCTGCCCCGCCGCGTCGCCGTCGTAGCTGATGAGAACGGTATCGGTGTACCGCTTGGCGAGGCGGACCTGCTCGGACGTGAGCGACGTGCCCATGCTCGCCACCACGTTGCGGAACCCCGCCTGATAGAGCGAGATCACGTCCATGTACCCTTCGAGCATGATGAGGTTGGGAATGGCGGCGAGCCGCTTTTCCCGCTTCACGAGGTTGATGTTATACAGCGTCTTGCTCTTGTTGAAGAGCAGGGTCTCGCGGGTGTTCTTGTATTTGGCATGGTCGGTGGGGTGCATCACCCTTCCGCCGAACGCGATGACTTCGTCGAAGTTGTTGATGATGGGGATGATGAGCCTTCCCCCCAAAGAGTCGATGAGCTCGCCGTCCTCGGTGAGGGCGCACGAACCGCTCTCCGCGCACTCCTCTTGGGTATAGCCGTGCGCGAGAAGGTGAGCGGGTAGCCCCTTGTAGTCGAGGGAAGCCCCGAGCCCGAACTTCTTCGCCGTCGAGGGGGAGATCCCCCGCTTCGCGATGTAGGCAAGGTGCTCTTCCGCCCGCCCCGAATAGAGGTTGCCGAGATAAAAGTGCGCCGCGTCCTTCATGAGGGCGGAGAGCCTGTCCCGCTTTTTCTTTTTCTCGGCGTTCTCTTGGGCGGCTCTCTCGTCGAAGGCGGGCATTTCGAGCCCCGCGCGGGCGGCGAGGATCTGCACCGCCTGCATGAAGTCGACGTTCTCGTATTCCTTCACGAAGGTGATCACGTCCCCCGACCTTCCGCATCCGAAGCAGTGGTAATACCGATCCGCCGCATTCACGGCAAAGGACGGGGTCTTTTCATGGTGAAACGGACAGCACGCCCAATATTGGTACCCCCGCCGCTCGAGCTTCACGTTGGAGCCGATCACGTCGACGAGGTCGCACTTGTCTTTGAGGGTCCTGAGAAATTCCGTCCAATCGCCCCCCTCTTTTCGCGAGGCGGAAAAACTCATAGCGCACCCTCCCGCGGGACGAAGAGTTCCTTAAAGACGGCGATCGCATAGCGGTCGGTCATCGAGGAGAGATAGTCGCAGACGGCACGCGCAACGTCGCTCTCCGCCGTCGCCCGATAGAGGGCGGGCAGCTTTTCGGGCTTGTCCATGAAATATGTATAGAGGGCTTGCAGCATGCGCTTGGCACTCTCCTGAATGAGCTTGTTCGCCCGCTCGTACACATGTTCGAACATGAAGGAGCGGAGCTCGTCGAGAGCCTTCCCCATCTTGTCGGACATGCGCACGTAGTTTTTGCCGTACGACTCATGGTAGATATCGAGAATGGCGGTGTTGATGCGCTCCGAGGTGTGCTGCCCGAACAGAGAGACAGCGTCTTTGGGAAGGTCCTCCGCGGTGAGGAAGCCCGCGCGGATCGCGTCCTCGATGTCGTGATTGATGTAGGCGATGAGGTCGGCATACCGAACGACTTCGGCTTCCAGCGTTTCGGGCTTGCCCGCGGGGGTGTGGTTGAGAATGCCGCTCCGCACTTCATAGGTCAGATTGAGCCCCTTGCCGTCCTTTTCGAGCACGTCGACGACGCGGAGAGACTGCTCGTTGTGGCGGAACCCGTTCGGCGAGAGCGAGGCGAGCACCCGTTCCCCGATGTGCCCGAAGGGCGTGTGCCCGAGGTCATGCCCGAGAGCCATCGCCTCCGTCAAATCTTCGTTGAGGGCGAGGCACCGCGCGAGGGAGCGGGCGATCTGCGACACGTCGAGCGTGTGCGTGAGGCGGGACATGTAGTGATCGCCGTCGGGCGCGAAAAATACCTGCGTCTTGTTTTTGAGGCGCAGAAACGCCTTGGAGTAGATGATACGGTCGCGGTCGCGTTGGAAGTCTGTCCGCATGGGGCAGGGCTTCTCCTCTTTTTCCCTTCCCTTGGAATCTTCCGAATGCGTCGCATACGGCGAGAGGAAGGCGCGTTCGCGTTCGAACACCCGTGCTTTGAGATCGGTGACTTTTTCGAATTGTTCTTTCATATACCTGTTACTTTGTAAAAAAAGAAAAAACTCCTCTTTTTTGGGAGAAATTTTTTCAAAAATCGAATAGTATGCGTGACATAATACTATGCAAACGCTTAAAAACCGCCCTTTACAGGTCAAATATACAGTCCGCCGTTGACGGAAAGCACCTGCCCCGTGATCGATCTCTGCTCGGCGAGGAACAAAATCGCCTCGGCAATTTCCGAAGGGGATACGAACGTTCCGAGCGGGATCTCCTGTTTCAACGCCTCCTTTTCCTCCTCGGAAAGGCGGCTGTTCATCGAGGTCTCCACCACCCCCGGGGCGACGCAGTTGACGCGCACCTTCATCGGGGCAAGCTCCTTTGCGAGGGCTTTGGTGAAGGCGATCACCGCCCCCTTCGAGGCGGAATACACGCTCTCGCAGCTTCCCCC
>CANPWF010000051.1 GCA_947581885.1 uncultured Clostridia bacterium | reverse complement strand
CAGTACGAGACCCCGGGCGATTGGTGGTACTTAAAAGACGGGCTTTGGATCGACGATTGGGCTCTCTGCCTCAACACCGAGGTCCGCGAGAACACCAAGGATCTCGACTACCTCTTCGCTACATGGAGCAAACCCACGCAGGATAAGCTCTATTTGTACACCTACAACTCCCATAACGAATCCGCAAAGCCCTAAAACGAACCCATTCGGAGGTAATGCATGAGCGATTTCTCTCATGAAAACGGCGTGACCCCCGAAAACGGGTTCGCCTTGCAGGAAGGCGGGGAGGCTCCCCTCGGGGAGCCGACCTTTTCCCCGCCTCTCCCCGAAAAAAAGAAGTTGCATTGGACAAACAAGGAGGAAGTGATGGGGTGGGCGTTCTCCTGTATCCCCCTCATCGGTTTCCTCATCTTCGGGCTCATTCCGTTGGTGATGTCCTTCTATATCACCTTGAACCAATTCCCCGGCTTGAAGCTCGTCTCCGATTATTCCAACCCGTACTTTCCGCAGATCGTGGAATTTGTCGGGCTCAAAAACTTCGGAACGGTGCTCAAAGACCCCGAATTCTGGCAGTCCATTCTGAACACGCTGTTTGTGGTATTCACGACGTTCGTCTGTATCGCCGTTTCGGTATTCATCAGCATTATGCTCTACCAAGTGAAGCGGTTCAAAAAACTGTTCCAGACGGTTTTCTTCATCCCGTATGTGTGTTCGATGGTCGCCATCGCCTTCATGTGGCAGTGGATCTTCAACGAGGACCCGGGAATTCTGAATTCCGCTCTATGGGCGATGCACGTCTACAAAACGCCCGAGGACGTGATCAATTGGTTCGTGAAGTCCCCGCATCTTTTCCGCCTCGTGATGTTCTTCGTCATGCTTTGGTCGGGAACGGGGTTCAACATCATCCTGCTCTCCGCCGCGATGACGAACATCAACCGCAACACCTATGAGGCGGCGGATATCGACGGCGCGGGCATGTTCACGAAGTTCTTCAAGATCACCCTTCCCGCCATCTCGCCGACGGTGTTCTACCTCTTGGTGACGGGCATCATCGGCTCATTGCAAGAATTCACGCGGTATCAGGTCATGACGGCGGAATTGCACATTCCCGACCATGCGAACATCACGATCGTGTACTACCTGTACCGTCAGCTCTTCACCGACGGCGGCGGCTCGAATATCGGCATTGCGACATCCGTGGGGTGGATCCTCGCGTTGCTCATCGGGCTCGTCACGTTTGCGAACTTCAAGATCTCCAAAAAGTGGGTGAGCTACGATGAATGACGAAATGAAAACGGCGGTAGCCGAAGTTCGGATGACGGAAGGGGAGCGGGAAGGGCAAACGCCCCGCAAGATCCGCTCCATGAAGAGCAACCCCGTGAACATCACGAAGAAGGTATTCGAATACTTTTTCCTCGTCTTGTTCTTGCTCTGGATCCTCGTGCCCTTCTACATCGTGCTCGTTACAAGTTTCAAGACGGACGCGGAAGTCAACCAGACCATCTTCACATGGTTCCCGACGCAGGGCTTCTATTTCGAAGGATACAAATCGGTATTCGAAGAACACTATGGCTATATCAACGTCATGCGGGGCTTCGTCAATACCCTTTGGATCGTCCTTCCGCCCACGATCCTCGGGCTCCTTACGTCGGCTTTCTCGGCGTATGCGTTCGCCAAACTCAAATTCCGCGGGAAGAATATCCTCTTCGCGCTTCTGCTCGCGACGATGATGGTCCCCGGCATGGTGACGTTGGTGCCTTCCTTCGTCATCTTCGATAACATCGGCTGGAACGGCACGCCGCTCCCGCTCATGATCCCCGGGATGTTCGGCGCGGCGGCATGCGTGTTCTATTTGAGGCAATTCTTTATGGGCATCCCTTCGGAAACGCTCGAAGCCGCCCGTCTCGACGGGGTGGGGTACTTCGGAATGTTCTTCCGTATGATGCTCCCGCTCTCCGTTCCCGCGCTCATCGCGCAGGGGGTTTTGGGTTTTGTAGGGGGCTATAACGATTACTTCGGGCCCTTGCTCTACGTCAGCGGTACGCAATTCGAAACGTTGCAGGTCGCGCTCTCGAGCTCTGTCGATAAGTACGACGGCGAATGGAACAAGGTGATGGCGACGACGGTCGTCGCACTCATTCCCACCATCATCGTCTACCTCGTCGCACAGAGATACTTCATCGAAGGGATCGCGGTCTCGGGACTGAAATAAGGAGGAAATTATGAAAAAACCGATTGCAATCGGCGTAAGCGCGGCTCTCGTCGCCGTCTTTTCCGTGGGGCTTCTCGCGGGGTGCGGCGGGAAAAGGCTCGTCTATCACGAATACCTGAGCGAGGCGGACGAGATGGGGGACGCTGTCATCGGCGATTACGACCATAACACGTTCTACCAGAACGACCTCACCACGCTCGGTGCCGACCCTTCCGCCATCTATGTTTCGGAGGGCGAAGAGAAGGGGTACTATTACATGTACACGACTTCCGATCCCATCGGCGCGACGGGCTATCTCGCCTATCGCAGTAAAAATCTCAACGATTGGGAATGCGTCGGTGTCGCCTACAATCCCACGCTGTATATCAATACGGAGGGGGGAAAGGAAGTCACCTACACCTCGTTTGCGACTTCCATGTATTGGGCTCCCGAAGTCATCTACGACGCGGAGATGGGGATGTATCTCATGTTCTATAACGCGAGCTACATCTTCCAGCCCTATCGTTTCTTTATCGACGTTGCCGTGAGCGAGAGCCCGAGAGGGCCCTTCGTGCAGTACGCGAAGTGGAAGTACGACAACGGCACCGAGGAGGAAAAGACGCAGTGGGCACCCGTCACCGACAATACTGCCGCAGACAGAGCGGGGCTCGGCGCGGGGAACCTCAAAGTTTATCAGCCCCTTCTCGACTTCTCCAGAGTTCCCGCGGGGACAGAGATCGACGAGAGCTGGCAAAAGGGCGATAAATTAAGGGAAGGCGAGCTTCCGGGCTACATGAAAGTCATCGACGCGAGCCCCTTCATCGACGAGGACGGCGAGAAGTACCTCTACTTCGTGCAGGACCTCGGCGACAATATCCATGCGACATCGGCGATCTGCGTCATCAAGATGAACGACGATTGGACTCCCGACTACACGCAGACAAAGAAGCTCACCGTTGCCAACCAATATAAGATCGACGACAACCGTTCGGATTTCGGCTATGCCGACCTTGGAGAGGGCAGTGTGAACGAGGCTCCCTTCATGGTTCGCCACGGGAACAAGTACTACCTCATGTTCTCCGCGAACAGCTACACTTCCAAGAGCTATTCCGTCCGCGTTGCGGTGGGGGACAGCCCGATGGGCCCCTTCACCAAACTCAAAAGAGAGGAAGGCGGCTGGCTTCTGTATTCGGACGGCGAATGGGCGAGCGGCACGGGGCATCACAGCTTTGTGAGCGCGAACGGCTCCACCTTCATCGTCTATCACGCCCATACCGACCGTAAACTCGGCGGCGGCGCACGCGCGATCGCCTTCGACGAAGTCACTTGGGTGGAAGGCAACGGCGGCTACGAAGTGCCCCATGTAAACGGGCCCACCTATTCGTATATGCCCCTCATCACCTCGGAGTGGAGAAATATCGCGGGCGAAGCGACCGTTAAGAGCACCAATGTTCTCGACGGCAGCGACGTGAAATATCTCACCGACGGAGTCATCAAGATCCACGACGATACCGATTTCGTCAAGGAATTCGAGATGAAGGAGGGGAAAGCGACCATCACCCTCGAATTCGAGGACTACCGCGAGATCACGGGGCTTGTGCTCGTGAACAGCTACGCCTATGAGCTTTCGGTGGAGAGCGTCGAGAAAGTCGTGTTCAATACCGACGGAAAGAAAGTCTCCACGGGCACGCTCGAATTCGATTACAACCGCTACTATCCTTGGGAGGAATACTATGTCGCGGGCGGGACGTTCGCGATCCAATTCGCGCCCATGCGCGTGAAGTCGATCACCATCACCCTGCCGAAGATGCAGGTGAGGGAATCCGAGACCGAGACCGAATTTGCCGCGGCGCGTGCTCTTTCCGAGATCATGGTGCTCGGGAAATAAGGAGGCATGGTATGAAAAAGAGAACATTGCTATTATCGGGTGCCACGATCCTCGCAGTCGGTCTTGCGGTAACGGGACTTGCCGCCTGCAAAAAGACGGCGGAAGATTACACCGTGGAATACGGCTGGGAAGATACCAACGATTGGCGTGCCGTCGAATATCCCGATACGGATATTTCCGTCGACGGAACGGTCACCGCTGAGGAATATGGCGAAAGCCATCTGAGCTTTTCCGATGTCAACGGCGTGAACATGAAGGTGTACGGGCACATGGGCGAAGAGGGGGTTTTCTTCGGCTTCGTCTCGGACGACACCCTCGTCAACTATAACACGAAGAACGACGTTTTCAACAACACGAGCGTCGAGATCCAAGTCGCGCCCTTCGGCACGCAGACGCTGAACAGCAACGTCGTTCAGCTCCGCTTCGGCGCGGACGGCACCCCCGACGAATGGGTCGGTTTCCGCGCGGACGACGGCTATCCTTACTCCAAGAAGTACGTTCCCTTCACGGGGGCAGTCCATGTGAACGGCACCCTGAACGAACGTGCGGAGGGGTACTCCGTCGAGCTGTATTTGCCCTATTCCGCGATCGGGCTCACGGAGAAGCCGGCTTCGGTCGTCTGCGCTCCTTCCTTCAACACGATGCCCGATCCTTACTCTTCTACCCGTGCAACGTGGACGATGATGCTCGGCTGCGATCTGAGCCAACCCGCAACATGGTACGTCGTCAACCAAAGCGGCATGGCGACGCACACCGCGGGCTTCAAGAAGGACGGAACGGTGATCGAGCAGAGCGGCGGCTACAACGAGTTCTATTATTTCGACAGCGTCCCGCATGAAAGCTACTATTTGAAGACGAAGCTCAAAGTTACGCAGGGTGATAATGCCTTCTTAAACGGCGATCAATATCCCAAGTTCGGGCTTGTGAACCGTGCGGACAGTGCCTTCCAATCCTTCCATATCGACGCGGCACAGCGCACGGCGAAGAACTTCGGCACCATGCGCGCCGAACCCACGACGGACGCGGGCACGAATATGATGTGGGATACCAACGCCTCCACTTCGTTCGCCGGGCATTGGGCTGAAAACGTCATCGGCGACTATACCGAAACCGATCTCGAAACCATCTACTACGGCGGCAACCTCTACTTCGTACTCGACGGCACCCTCGTAAAGACGGTGCACGACTTCGCAGAAGGCGAGGGCGCGATCCCCGGGTTCATGTGCTTCAACACGCGGGCGACCTTCCACAATAACGAGTACGTCACCGACGAGGCGACGGTCAAGGCGGAAGCGGAGAAATTCATGCCCAAGGGCGTGAAAATCGACGGCGACCTCTCCGATTGGACGAACGCCGATGTCAACAGGCATTTCCGTGCGGCGGAAGATCTCAACGGCAACAAGATCAAGGTGCGTGCCTTCCGCGGGGACGACGGGCTCTACATTGCCTACGAAGTGCATCATCTCGTGCTCGCTCCCGTCGTCAAGTGGGATACCGCTTGGTGGGAGAACACCAACATCGAGTTCTTTATCGGCGGAACGGACAATGCGCAACAGTACGCGCTCACTTCTTTCGGCACGAGCGGCTACATGGACGCTGTGATGACAACGGTGCGCGATCAGAATCGCCAATACGATACGGTCGGCGAGATCTTCGTTCCTTTCGAATCCCTTGCAAGGGATAATATCGTCACCAAGTCGGGGAATACGTACGAAGGCGAACCCGAGGTATGCTTTGCCTTTAAGCCCATCAATGATGACAGCAACGCGAGCGGACAGTTGAAAGGCACCACTTGGTGGTCTCTCGGCGAGGGCGACCCCAAGGCAAACCCGTTCAGAGTATCGGAAAAGGGTATCGGCAACGAGTACACCCTCACCTATAACGCGGGCGGCGGCACGGGCGACGATATCGTCTCCAAGGTATTCGGCGGCGACACCGTAAAAGCCGCGGACTGCACTTTCACCAATGAAGGGAAACGGTTTGTCTATTGGACGAGCGGCAAAGCGGAATACGAGGCGGGCGTAGAATTCACGATGCCCGAAGAGTATGTCACCCTCACCGCCGTTTGGGTCAACGCGTCGGCATCGGAAAATCTCACCGTCACCTATGCCGGGGGCGCGGGTGCGCAGGGCAATGCTCCCGTCGACAGCGGCAGTTACAAAGCGGGCGATGCCTTTACCGTGCAGGGCCAAGGCGATCTTACCTTGGAAGGTTATCGCTTCATGGGTTGGAAAGACCAGAATCAGAAGGAATACAAGGCGGGCGAAACGGCGTACTTTGTTGAAGATAGCCTCACACTCACCGCGCAGTGGGCGGAAGAGTTCACGCTCACCTACGAACTTCCTTCGGATGTCGGCACGGGATCCGCGCCTACGGGCGGCAACTATATCGAGGGCGAGGAAGTTGTTCTTCCTTCCAAAGCACCCGCGCACAGCGATCCGACGCTCGAATTCTACGCTTGGCAGGATAAGGAAGGGCATGTGTATCTCGCGGGTTCCACCTTCGAAATGCCCAATAAAGCCGTCACTCTCACCGCCGCATACAGGAAGAAACTTGCGGTCGACGGCGACCTCTCCGATTGGCAAGCCCTCGGCAGCAAGACGCTCTCTTCGAACAGCTTTACCGATCAAAGAGGCGCGACGTGGTACGGGGCAATGAGCGGAGATGGGCTCTATTTGGCGGCAGAACTTTGGCACAACGAGGAGCCTCGGAATGGCCAAGGGAATTGGTTCGACAACCTCAACTTCGAAATTCGTATCAAAAATTCGGATGGCGCGAACCATTATTACGTCTATGTCACCGGGAAAGACGGGGAGAACTATACCTTCGCAGTCGGAAGAGACGCGGGCGGAATAGACGGGATCAAGGCGGAGTACAAACACGAGAGCGGCGATCCCCGTGCGACGCACCACAGCATCTTCGAGATCTTCATCCCCGCTTCGAACTATTCGCAGGTCAAGGAGACGGACGGCTCGCTTCGCCTTGGGCTTGCGGTAAAGACGGGGCCTTATGAGAAGGGAGACCATAGTCCCGATGCGGAGAGGCTTAACGGCGGCACGGTCAACTACGATGGCGGCGACACTTGGTACGCTCCTTACGGCGTATGGCCCGACGATCCCAACATGTTTGCATACGTCAATGACGACGGGCTCACGCTCCCCGAAGAGCACGAGCATCCCGATTGGACGTTCGGACCCGACAGCGCGATCGCAGACGATGACGGCATTACGATCGATGGGAACCTCGAAGATTGGGCGGGCATCAAGACCATCGGCGTTACAGGCACCGTTCAGTATTTCGGCAAGAGCGTTACCTTCTACGGCAAACTCACAAAGGCGGGGCTCTACCTCGCGGCAGAGGCATATCACGGCACCTTCACGACGGGACAGGGAGATTGGTGGAATAACACCAACCTCGAACTCCGTATCGGCAGAAATTGGGGCGGCGACGGCAGCAAGATGCCTCGTCAGTTCTGGGTGAATGCGACCGCCGATGGCTGCGCCGTAAGTGCGGTCGGTATGCAGGCAAAACTCGTCCATGAGACGGTGACAGGCCACAACAACGCGACAGAGCACACCATCATCGAAGTGTTCATCCCGACCGAGGTATTCCTGAACGGTCAGAACTACATGATCCGCAACGGCATGATCCAAGTCGGCGTGGCATGGAAAACGAACGGAGATAATATCAACAACGGTACGATCGACAACGACCCTTGGGTGATGCCGTTTGGCGAGCATGTCAACAGCAATCCCGCCTGCGTCGACGGTACGGGTATCTATCTCTCGGGCGACTACGGCAAACAAGCATAACCCATCAGGCAAAAAAGGAGAACGTGTGCGCCGCGTTTCCGCGGCGCACACATACACCATGAAACTCATTCATCCCGAAAAGGGTTCCCCCGCGTCGCAGGGCGACCCCTACATTCTCGAGGCAAACGGAAAATTCTATCTCTATGCGACGGGCGTGGATGGCGTGGAATTGTACACATCCGACGACCTTTTCAGCGGTTGGAAGTATGCGGGCAAGGCACTCCGCGAGCAGGGCAGGATAGAGTATTGGGCACCCTGCGTGATCGAACGGGAGGGGACGTATTACATGTACTATTCCTCCGTGAGAGAGGGCACGAAAGACATGCACGAGCAATCCATCCGCGTGGCTACATCTTCCTCTCCCGAAGGTCCTTTTTCGAACAGAAGCACCGTGCTTCCGCCCTTCTCCATCGATCCCCACGTCGTAAAGAGCGGGGAGAACTACTACATCTTCTATTCCATGAACAATTGGGATGCGCCCCGCGCGGGGACCTTTATCGCCGTCGACCGCCTTACGGATATGTTCACGGCGGAGGGGAACCCCGTGCCCGTCGTCGTGCCCACGGTCGACGAGGAGATCTTCCTTCGGGACCGCTTCCGAAAAGGGCAGAATTGGCACACCGTCGAGGGGGCGTTCTACTTTCGGCGGGGAGACGATCACTTCGTCATCTATTCGGGGAACTGCTACCAAAACGAGCAATATTTCCTCGGCTATGCCTATGCGCACGGAGAAGAGGACGATTTAAGAAAACTTCGTTTTTCCAAGATGCCGTCGAACGACGTGTACGCGCCCCTTCTTTGCCGCAACGAGGAGGAAGAGGGCACGGGGCACAACAGCGTGATCGAAAGGGACGGAAACTATTACATCGTCTACCATGCGCGTGACCGTGCGGCAAAACGGGACCTTCCCGACAGCCGCACCGCCCGCATCGCGCCCCTTCTGATAGAGGGGAACGTTCTCAAAGTTCAAAGGTGACATCATGCACATCATTTACGGCGACATCCGCGTCTCCTTTTTGGGGGAGAGCGTCGTCCGCATCGAGCGTGCTCGCGCGGGCGAATTTTTCGACGGCGATACCTTCTTCATCCCCGATCGGAATTCCGCATCGGGCGATCCGCCCGCCTATTCGTTGGAGGGGAACGTGCTCTGCTTCGGGGAATACGAGATGTTTCTCCCCGAAGAGGGGCTGAAAGGGTTGCGCGTCGAGAAGAACGGCAAGCCCGTCTACCGCTACCGTCCGCTCAAAAACAGCGGCGAATTGCCTTCTCCCTTCAAAACGCCCGAAGTGTTCGCTCTCTCCGATTCCCCCCGCATCCTCCTTCCCGAGGGCGGGTATTCGGCAAACAGAAGAGGGGACTACCGCGTCATTTCACGGGTGGAAGATATTTACCTTCTCTTCGCGGAAGGGGACGGGAAACGCCTTCGGAAGTTGTACGTAGAGCTCACGGGGCGTTGCGAGCTCGTTCGGAAGGCGACCCTCGGCAGCTGGAATTCCAAGTACTATCCCTACACCCAGCGGGAAGCGATGGATGTGATTGCGGAGTACGAGCAGCGGGGGATCCCCCTCGATAACCTCGTCATCGATACCGATTGGCGGAAAAACGAAAACGGCATGGGTTATCGGGTGAACAAGGAACTCTTTCCCGACCTTCCCGCCTTTTTCGATTACGCGCATTCCCACGGCGTTGAGGTGATGTTCAACGACCATCCCGAGCCCGTGCACGGGGCGAATGTGTTTGCTTCCCGCGAAATTTCTTATCGCGAAAAGAACTTAAAATCCCTCCTGCAAATGGGGCTCGATACATGGTGGTACGATCGGAATTGGATCACCCATCTCGTTTCGCCCACCAAATCGGTGCAGTGGGAGACCTTCGGGCTCTACCTCTTCCACGACATCACCGAACATTTCTACGCCGCGCGGGACGGGCACATCCATCGCCGCCCCGTGATCATGGGGAACGTTGTGGATATCTCCAACGGCGTATACAAAGCGATCTCCGACAGTGCCTCGCACCGCTATTCCATCCAATGGACGGGGGATATCGACAGCACTTCCTGCGCCCTCGCACAGGAGATAGCAAGCCTTGTCCGTTGCGCCGACAACTGCATTCCGTATATGAATTCCGATTGCGGCGGCCATACGGGCAACCCCGACAAGGGGCAATTTCTCCGTTGGATGCAATACGGAAAAATTGCCC
>CANPWF010000050.1 GCA_947581885.1 uncultured Clostridia bacterium | reverse complement strand
AGGTGGCGGCTCCCGCGATCAAAAACCACTTCAAAAGGTGCAAGCCCTCGTTCCCTTCGGGGAAGAGAAGGGTCAAGGCGAACACCGCCCCCGCCACCAAAATGCCCGCGGGGATCCTCCAAAGTCTTTTCGGAAACGGAGCTGCGCCCTTCCCGATAAAATTGGCAAGGGGAAGGAAGATCGCCGCACCCGCGATGAGCCCCGCCGCCTGCACATAGTCGTGCGGGCAGGCAAAGAAGAGGGGAACGAGGGCGACGAGCGCGAGCCCGCACAGCACATAATACCGTGCGCCGTAGAGATACCGATAGATAAGCTCCCACATGAGCGCGATCGCGGTGCCGAGCAGTGCCCCCGCGAGCACGTCGGTGGGGTAATGTACGCCGAAATAGAGGCGGGAACACATCACAAGGAGAAGGGCAAGGATGCCGACGATCCACGCCCAAACTTTTTTGGCGCGGAGGGGGACGGAGACAAATAGAGTCGCGGCGGTCTGCGAATGTCCGCTCGGGAAGGAGACCGTATCCCCCAAATTGCGGGTGGAGAGCAGGAAATTATCCACGTCGAGCCGTTCCACCACGCCCGCGGCGTAGGGGCGGGGACGGGAGACGGCGTGTTTGAGACTGACGTTTATGGGAATGGAAGAGATCGCCGTCATCACGATCTGCTCCCCCGTTCTGCCCGCGGCGAGCCAATACACGAGAATGACGATGCCCGCCAGCACAAAGGATTCCCCCACGAGGGAGAAAAATCCGAAAAAGACGGTGAGAAAGTTACAGCGGATACTTTCGAAAAATTGCAAGATCGCGGATTCCATAGCCGCATTATATCACATTTCTTTGGGAAAGACAACGCTTTTTGGGAAATTCGGGAAAAATGCGGTCAAATCCGTATCTTTTTCTTCGCGAATATGGTATAATAAAAGCACGGACTCGAGGAGGCGCGTTATAAGCGTACTCATCGCCCCGTATTTCGGGCGGGAAAGAGCCCAAGCGCGCGCACATACAGGAGGAAGGCGATGTCGGAGCCGAGCAATTTTATCGAACAGATCGTCGAAGAGGACAAGGCGGAGGGAAGGATCTCCGCCGTTCGGACGAGATTTCCGCCCGAACCCAAC
This sequence comes from uncultured Clostridia bacterium, assembly GCA_947581885.1. GTDB lineage: Bacteria > Bacillota > Clostridia > Christensenellales > Borkfalkiaceae > Gallimonas. The sequence goes on along the minus strand of CANPWF010000050.1, from coordinate 9,185 downwards.
GGTTATCTCCATATCGGGCATGCGAAGGCGATGTTCGTCGACTTCGGCACGGCGGAAAAGTACGGCGGAAAGTGCAACCTCTTTTTCGACGACACCAACCCCTCCAAAGAAAAGACGGAATTCGTCGACGCGATCCGCGCCGATATCCGCTGGATGGGCTATTCGTGGGATAAAGAAGTGTACGCTTCCGATTTCTTCGATACCATCTACGACTACGCGGAAAAGCTCATCCTGATGGGGAAGGCGTTCGTGTGCGACTATTCCCCCGAGGAGATCAAGGCGACCCGCGGCACCCTCACCGAGCCGGGGCAGGAGAGCCCGTACAGGAACCGCTCCGTCGAGGAGAATTTACGGCTCTTCCGCGAGATGAAGGCGGGCAAATACCAAGACGGCGAGAAGTGCCTCCGCGCCAAGATCGACATGTCTTCTCCCAACGTCAACCTTCGCGACCCCGTCATCTACCGCATTCTGCATGCGACCCATCACCGCACGGGGGACAAGTGGTGCATCTATCCCATGTACGATTATGCCCACCCCATCTGCGACTTTTTGCAGGGAGTGACCCATTCCCTCTGCACGTTGGAATTCGAAGATCACCGTCCGCTCTACGATTGGGTGGGGGTGACGCTCGGATTTTCCCCCAAACCCCGCCAGATCGAATTTGCGAGATTGAACCTCACCAACCTCGTCATGAGCAAGCGGTACTTGAAAAAACTCGTCGAGGAGGGTTCGGTGCGCGGGTGGGACGATCCCCGCATGCCCACTTTGGCGGGGCTCCGCAACCGCGGCATTCCCGCCGAGGCGATCAAGGATTTCTGCGCCCGCGCGGGGGTGACGAAGGCGAACGCCGAGTGCGAGATCGGGTATTTCGAGGCGGTCGTGAGGGACTATCTCAACGCCCACGCTCCCCGCGCGATGGCGGTCGTCGATCCCCTTCCCGTCGTCCTCACCAACTATGAGGGGGAAGAGGAGATCGACTTCGAGATCAACCAGACGCAGGAGAACGCGGGCACCCGCAAGGTGAAATTCGGGAAGAAACTCTTCATCGAACGCGCCGATTTCTCCCTCGACCCGCCCCCCAAATATCACCGTTTGAAGCTCGGCGGCTATGCGCGGCTCAAAAACGCGTACATCGTCCGCTGCGACGAGGCGGTGCGCGGCGAAAACGGGGAAGTAAAAGAGCTCCGTTGCACCTATATCTCCGAGAGCCGTTCGGGAAACGACACGAGCGGGATCAAGGCAAAGGGCGTTCTGCATTGGGTGAATGCCGAAACGTGCGTCGATGCGGAACTTCGCCAATACGAGCACCTTCTCCTCGACGCGGAATACGCGGGGCAGGATTTTTCCGAGCGCATGAACCCGCACAGCGAGCACATCTTTGCCGCCAAGGCGGAACCCTATCTCGCGCAAGCCGAGGAGGGGGAAGCGTTCCAGCTCATGCGCACGGGCTACTATAAAAAATGCACGGAGGGGAATACGCTCGTCCTCTCCGAGATCGTATCTTTGAAAGACAATTTCCATCCATAAGGAGACCTCTTGGAACATCTTCTTCTCCTCTCGAACGGCACGGTCATCGGGATCGCGGCGGGGGCGGCGGGTGCGCTCGTGTTCTTCACCCTCCTGTACGGCGCGTTGAGAAAGTTTACGCGCCTCACATGGATCGGTCTGCAAGTGCCGATCGCCTTTTGCCTGCTCCTCTTGGCGGACTTCGTGCCCGAGACGGGCAACGCCCTCCTCGATTTCGGCATCCGCATGGGCTCGCTGTTTTTGGCGGCGGTCATTCCGCTTGTCCTCGAAGCGATCGTGCGCGGGGCGATGTACTCCCCCAAACGCCGCCCCGCGGGCAAGGGCGCACGGGTGTGTAACCGTATCTTCGGCGCGATCACATCGCTGCTCGCGCTCGTCATGCTCTTCGTCGTGACGGGTGCGTTCTCGCTCAAAGCGATCGAAGTTTCCCCCATGGGCGGTGCCCTTTCCGCCCTGTTTTCCAACCCCATATGGGAATTTTTGGGGGCGCACGCCGTCGATCTTCTCCTCGTATCCCTCTTTATGCTCTTCATCCGCGCGGGATATCGGCTCGGGCTCTTGAAGGCACTCTTCTATCTTCTGATGATCGCTTTGACCTTCGCCGCCGTCGCGGGGTCTATCCTGTTTACGGCGGAGCTCGGGTTCATGCGGACGTTCGCGGGGATCGTCGCGGGGGCGTTCCGATCGCTGCACCACGCCGTCGCCTCGACGCTCGGGTTCGCGATCGTGTGCTTTCTCGTGTTCCTCGTATTCTTCGCCGTCGTCATCCTCATCGGGGCGTTCGTGAATTTCCTCATCAAGAAGATCAACTCCGTCCGCGCGATCGCCTTCATCGACGGGCTCATCGTCTGCCTCATCTATACGGCGGTGTTCGCCGTCTTTGTGCTTACGGTCTTCTTCGGCGCGTACGTCTTGGAGAGCGGCGGGGGGTCCCTGTCGGGGACGCTCTCCTCGCTCGGCGGGATGATGGAGGGCTTCGGAAGGGGAATGGCGGACCTCTTTACCTCTTCGCCCATCGCGAAGGTCATCTACGAAAACAACCCGCTCATGCTGATTTTCGGGTAAACGAGGCGGAACATGTTGGATAAACGAACGGGAACGCTCTTAAAAAAGATCATCGAACTGTGCGCCGAGGGGACGTATAAGGTCGTCGAAGAGGAAGAACTCCTCGCCTGTTTTCCCGCCCGCTTGGGGGTGGACGGCGACGCGCTCTCCCAAATGATGAACTATCTCGAAGAGCACAAATATATCGATATCCGCTATGCGGAAGAGGGCGTGTACTGCGTGTGCGTGCTTCCCGAGGGGAGAATGTACTCCGAAAACGCCCGCGAGGCGCGTTCCTCCGCGCTCCGCCGCCGCCGCGATACGGTGCTGATGACGGCCGTCGGAGCCTTTTTGGGGGCGTTTGCGGGCGCGATCATCGCGTGGGTCTTTATTACGTTCGTCTTTTAGGAGGGGAGTATGATCAGCGAAAAACTCGGCAAGCGGGACCGCGAAGTGCTCGAAAGTGTCCTCTCCTTTGCGGGGAAGAAGACGCGCGTTCTCGTCTCGGCGGAAGAACTCCTCGCCTCCCTTCCCGTCAAGCGCGGCTACGACGGGGAAAAGCTCGAAGAGCGGCTTGCAGGGCTCGAACGGGACGGCTATTTCATCCTCACCCGCACCGATCGGAAGGGCGAAAAGATGTATGTGTTCGAGCTCTTGGACGAAGGGCTCAACTACGTCCGCACGGGCAAACAGCTTGAAAGAAGGGTGTGGTTCAAAGTGGGGTTGGCTGCCCTCGGGGCGGTGGTGACGTTCGTCGTCGGCATGGTGCTCAAATCCGTTTTCAAGCACTGAAACTATTTTACGGGGAAGCGGAAGGATGGGCGCAAACGCAGGTTTGTGCCTGTTTTTGAAATAGAGAACGTCCGAAGCGAGGGGAATTTCGGAATGGAACATCATGAGTTCAACTTAAAGGCACCCTTCGAGCCGACGGGGGATCAACCCGAAGCGATCGCCGCGCTCACCGAAGGGGTGCTCGACGGCGTGCGGGCGCAGGTGCTCGTGGGCGTGACGGGCAGCGGCAAGACGTTCACCATGGCAAACGTCATCAAAAACGTCGGGCGGCCCACCCTCGTCATCGCGCACAACAAGACGCTCGCCGCCCAGCTTTGCAACGAATTCCGCGAATTCTTCCCCGAGAACAGGGTGGAATATTTCGTCTCCTATTATGATTACTATCAACCCGAGAGCTATATCCCCTCGACGGATACCTATATCGAGAAGGACCTCTCGATGAACGACGAGATCGATAAACTCCGCAACGCGGCGACCTGTTCGCTCGGCGAAAGGGACGATGTGATCGTCGTCTCGTCCGTCTCCTGCATCTACGGCTTGGGTGCCCCCGAGGAATTTTTCCGCCTCGGCGTTTCCCTTCGCCCCGGGGACAGGATGGAGAGGGGGGAACTTCTCTCCCGCCTCGTCGATATCCAATACGCCCGCAACGACATGGACTTCAAGCGTTCGACCTTCCGCGTCCGCGGGGACGTGGTGGAGGTCTTCCCCGCTTCCAATTCGGAAGTCGCCATCCGCGTCGAATTTTTCGGCGACGAGATCGACCGCATCTGCGAAGAGGACACGACGACGGGGAAGATCCTCTCCGAATTGAAGCATGCCGTCATTTTTCCCGCCTCGCACTATGCGGTGGGGAGCGAAAAGCTCGCCGTCGCCCTCTCGATGATCGCAGAGGACTTGGAGGGGGAAGTGAAGGCGTTCGAGGACGCGGGCAAGCTCCTCGAAGCCCAGCGGCTCCGCCAACGCACCGAGCACGACCTCGAAATGATCCGCGAGATCGGGTACTGTTCGGGCATCGAGAACTACTCCCGTTACTTCGACGGCAGAGCCCCCGGGCAGCCCTCCTTCACCCTGCTCGACTATTTTCCGAAAAATTTCCTCGTCTTTATCGACGAGAGCCATATGACCATTCCGCAGATCCGCGCGATGTACAACGGGGATCTCGCGAGGAAGATCAACCTCGTCGACTACGGCTTCCGCATGAAGTCGGCGTACGACAACAGGCCTTTGACGTTTGAAGAATTCGACGCGCGCGTCCCCCAGCTCATTTGCGTTTCGGCAACGCCCGCGCCCTACGAACTCTCCATCGCGGGGCAGGTCGTCGAACAGCTCATCCGCCCGACGGGGCTTCTCGATCCCCCCGTCACCGTCAAGCCGACGAAGGGGCAGATCGACGATCTCGTCTCCGAACTCAAAACGACGATCCAAAGCGGCGGGCGGGCACTCGTCACCACGCTCACCAAGCGCATGGCGGAAAACCTCACCGACTACATGAAAGAGGCGGGGCTGAAAGTAAGGTACATGCACTCGGATATCGATACGATGGAGCGCATCGATATCGTCAACGGGCTCCGTTCGGGGGAATTCGACGTGCTCTGCGGCATCAACCTTCTTCGCGAAGGGCTGGATCTTCCCGAAGTCAAGCTCGTCGCCATTCTCGACGCGGACAAGGAAGGATTTTTAAGGAGCGAAACTTCCCTCGTGCAGACGATCGGGCGGGCGGCGAGGAACGCGGAAGGCAGAGTCATCATGTATGCGGACGAGATGACGGGTTCAATGGAACGCGCCATCGGCGAAACCAACCGCAGAAGGGCAAAACAACAGGCATACAACGAGGCGCACGGCATCATTCCCAAGACCATCGTCAAAGAGGTGAAGTCCACCCTCTCCATCACGGGAAAGGCGAAAAAGGGATCGGAGATCGCCATGAAAGACATCCCCGACGAGATCGAGAAGTTGAAGGCATTGATGCGGGTCGCCTCCAACGCACTCGATTTCGAGCGGGCGATCGAGATCCGCGAACAGATCAACCTGCTCAAACGGCGTTTGCGGAAATAGGAGGAACCATGAAGATCGCAGTGGATTTGGACGATACGTTGTCCGTCGTCGACCGCATCACGCGGCCGTCGGGATATATCGCGCGGATGGGGCTTCCCTTCAAACTTGTGGATAAGGACACCCATTCGCTCGAAAAGACCTTTGATTGGACCCTTGCCGACACCCTCGAATTCGTGCATGCGGGCGGGATCACCGTCTATACCGAGGCGAAGGCGAGGAAGGGGGTGCGCGAAACGCTCTCCGCTCTTCGGGCGGCGGGGCACTCCATCACCGTGCTCACCGCCCGTACCAAGGAATGGTTCGAAGGCCCCGAGCAGGTCTCGCGGGATTGGCTCGAAAAGCGGAAGATCCCCTACGACGAGGTGGTCGCCGAATGTCCCGACAGGGAGAAGGGTGCCTACTGCGTCGCGCACGGCATCCATATTCTGGTGGACGACAGCCTCGAAACCTGCCTTCGCGCACAGGAACTCGGGGTGCACGCCGTGCTCGCCGTGGGAAGGCACAACGCCGCCCGTGCGCATGAAGTGAAGTTCGGCGGTGCCGATTGGCGGCAGATCGGCGCGATACTCTTTTCCCTCGCAGGCAGGGAAGAACGGGAAGAAAAGGCATGAAAGAAGAGATCTTCGTCAAGGGCGCGAAGGAGAACAACTTAAAGAACATCGACGTGCACATCCCCCGCGGGACGCTCACCGTCTTTACGGGGCTCTCGGGTTCGGGGAAGTCCACGCTCGCCTTCGACACGATTTTCGCCGAGGGGCAACGGCGGTACATGGAGAGCCTTTCCTCCTACGCGCGGCAATTCCTCGGCATGATGGAAAAGCCCAATGTGGAGTATATCGACGGGCTCTCTCCCGCCATCTCCATCGACCAGAAAACGACCTCGCACAACCCCCGTTCGACGGTGGGCACCGTCACCGAGATCTACGACTACCTCCGCCTTCTCTTTGCGCGGGCGGGCGTTCCCCATTGCCCCAACTGCGGGAAAGAGATCCGTCGGCAGACGGTGGACGAGATCGCCGATCGGGTGATGGAATTCCCCGAGGGGAGCAGGATCCTCGTCGAGGCCCCCGTCATTCGGGGAAAGAAGGGGGAGTACAAAAAGGAACTTCTCTCCTATCGCAAGAGCGGATACGCGCGGGTGAAGATCGACGGCTCGGTGTACGATTTGCAAGAGGAGATCACCCTCGATAAAAATATCAAGCACAACATCTCGGTCGTCATCGACCGCCTCGTCGTAAAAGAGGGCATCTTAAAACGGCTCACCGAGAGTATCGAGACGGCGTTAAAGCTCGCCGACGGGCTCGTCATCGTCGATAAAGAGGGGGAAGAGACGCTGTTTTCCTCCCGCTACGCCTGTCCCGATTGCGGCATCTCCATCGAGGAGATCGAGCCGCGGCTCTTCTCCTTCAATACCCCTTGGGGGGCTTGCCCCGAATGCACGGGGCTCGGCTTCAAGCAGGCGGTGGACGCCGACCTCATTTGCCCCGATAAAACGCTCACCCTTCGCGAGGGGGCGATCCGCATCAGCGGCTGGAATTTGGATAGTTCCGCCGTGACGCAGATGTACCTCACCGCCCTTTCCAAACACTATAAATTCTCCCTCGATACTCCCGTCAAGGACCTTCCGAAGTGGGTGTTCGACCTTCTCATGTACGGCAACGACGGGGAAAAGATTTCCATGGAATATTCGACGCGCTCCTTCCATTCCGATTACAAGGCGGCTTGGGAAGGGTTCGTCAACAACTTGCAGCGAAGGTACAACCAAACGAGTTCGGTGAGCGTGAAGTGGGATATCGAGCGGTACATGCGCACGTCCGATTGCCCCGCCTGCCACGGCAAACGCCTCAAAAAGGAGGCCCTTGCCGTCACGGTAGGGGGGAAGAACATCGCCGAAGTGTGCGAGATGTCCGTCTCCTCCTTAAAAGTTTTCCTGGAGAATTTGGAGCTCACGCCCGCCCGCCGCGCCGTTGCGGATGTCGTCTTGAAGGAGATCCGCGCCCGCATCGACTTCTTGATCGGGGTCGGGCTCGACTATCTCACTTTGTCCCGTTCGGCGACGACCCTCTCGGGCGGAGAGAGCCAACGTATCCGCCTCGCCACGCAGATCGGCAGTGCGCTCACGGGCGTTCTGTATATCTTGGACGAACCCTCGATCGGGCTTCATCAACGGGATAACGCACGCCTTCTCGAAAGTCTGAAAGGGCTTCGCGATATCGGCAACACTCTCATCGTCGTCGAGCACGACGAGGATACGATGCGGGCGGCGGACTACATCGTCGATATCGGCCCCGGCGCGGGCGTGCACGGCGGGGAAGTCGTCGCGTGCGGCACCCCCGCGGACATCATGGCGGAATCCAAGTCGATCACGGGGGACTTTCTTGCGGGGCGGCGGAAGATCCCCGTTCCCGAGGTGAGAAAGAAGGCGGACGGGAGGTTTCTCATCGTCCACGATTGCCGCCAAAATAATTTGAAGGGGATCACGGTGCAAATTCCCGTCGGGCTCATCACCCTCGTTACGGGGGTGAGCGGTTCGGGGAAATCTTCTCTCGTCAACGAGATCATCCTGCCCGCGCTCGCCAATACCCTCAACGGCTCCCGTCTGCCCACGGGCAACTGCGGAACCATCGAGGGCATCGACTATTTCGATAAGGTCATCGCCATCGACCAATCTCCCATCGGGCGCACGCCGCGCTCCAACCCCGCCACCTACACGGGGGTGTTTACGGCGATCCGCGAACTCTTCGCCCAGACTTCGGACGCGAAAGCCCTCGGCTTCAAGGCGGGAAGGTTCTCCTTCAACGTCGCGGGGGGAAGGTGTGAGAACTGCGAGGGGGACGGCATCATGAAGATCGAGATGCACTTCCTGCCCGATGTGTACGTCCCCTGCGAAGTGTGCGGCGGAAAACGCTACAACCGCGAGACGCTTGAAGTTCGCTACAAGGGAAAGACGATCTCGGACGTGCTCGATATGACGGTGGAAGAGGCGTGCGAATTCTTCAAGAATCAACCCTCGATCTACAACAAGATGTCTACGCTCAACGAGGTGGGGCTCGGCTATATCAAACTCGGACAGAGCGCGACGACCCTCTCGGGCGGCGAGGCACAGCGGGTGAAACTCGCGACGGAGCTCTCCAAACGTTCGACGGGCAAGACGTTCTATATTTTGGACGAACCCACGACGGGACTGCACAGCTTCGATGTGGACAAGCTCGTGAAAATCCTATTGCGCCTCCGCGAGGGCGGGAACACCGTGCTCGTCATCGAACACAACTTGGACGTTATCAAGATCGCCGACCATATCATCGATTTGGGACCCGAGGGCGGGGACGGCGGCGGGGAGATCGTCACGACGGGCTCCCCCGAACAAGTCGCCGTCTGCGAAAAGAGCTACACAGGACAATTTTTGAAAAAGATTTTAGGATGAAGGGGGAATTCTGCCGCCCCACGTCCATGTTTCGGCTCCACTCCGTTTCGCTCAACATGACGTTGGGGCGCACGTCATCCTGAACAACGTTGAAGGACGGACGTGCGCCCGAGCATACGACCCCCGAAAGAGTGCACAACTCTCACCTCATTTCGAGCGCAGTCGAGAAATCTCGCACGGTTCCCAACACACATGTAGGTATGGAGATGGGCGAGATCCTTCACTTCGTTACTTCGCCTTGCGGCTCGTGCGCCCTACGGTCGGACAGGATGAGGTGCGGGGTGCGTACTCTACTCCCCCGCCTTTCGGCTACCCCCTCTCGGGAAGTCGCGCCGTCCTTTCG
>CANPWF010000049.1 GCA_947581885.1 uncultured Clostridia bacterium | reverse complement strand
CCTTTGGGGGAAGTGTCCCGCAGGGACAAAGGGGGTATCATTTCTGATTAAACTTCTTGCGGACGAGCCAATCGGTGAGGCGTTCGGGGAAGAGTTTGTTGAGATATCGCAGCATGCCGTTTTTGCCGCCCGCAACGGCAACGGGGGGCGGGTTGTGCTTCTCGGCGAGGCGCACGATGGATTCCGCCACGAGGGAGGGCTCCATGCCGCCCTGTTCCATATTCGCAAGAGCCGCGCTCGCCTTCTTCACCGAATGGGCGTATCCCCCGCTCTCCTCCTCGCCGTACACCCGTCGGTTGTAGGTGAAATCGGTCGCCGTGCCGCCGGGGAGAAGGGCAACGACGCGCACGCCGCTCCCGCGGAGTTCCAGATCGCTCTCCCTCGCGAGCATGGTGAGGGCGGCTTTCGAGGAAGAATAGAACCCATCGTACGGAATGGGGAGCTCCCCGCCGAGCGAACCCACGAGGATCGCCCTCCCCTTCCTCTTCTTCAAGAAGGGAGTTGCCGCCCGAAGAGCCTCGATCGCGCCGAAGTAATTCACCTCGAAAAGGTACCGATAGTCCCCGCTCTTGGCGTGTTCGAGGGGGGCCGCCATCGAGAATCCCGCCGAATAGACGAGAAGGTCGAGCCCGTCCGCCTTTGAAACCGCCCCCTCGATCGCCTTCTTCAACTCCCCTTCCTGCGCCGCGTCGACGGTGACGGTGCGCACCCGATCCCCCTTGAAGGGCGTGCGCGAGAGATTGACGACTTGGTATCCCCTCGAAAGCAGGCGAAGGGCCGTTTCCCTTCCGATGCCCGACGACGCTCCGACGACGATCGCAAGGCGGTGCCCTTCGATCCTTTCCGTCCGCTCCTCTTTTTCTTCTCGCTCCTTGGTCTGTTCCATATCCTAAGGTATGGGAAATTTTTGGAAATTTATCCCCCATATCGGAAAAATTCTCGTATTTTCCGACCCCATGTCGCCATTTTATCCGAATGCAACGTCGAGAGCCATCATCGCGCAGAAGCCGAGAATGAGCCCAAGCGAGGCGACGAGTTTGCTCTTTTCGTAGCATTCGGGGAGAAGTTCGGAGCAGACGACCGCGATCATCGCGCCCGCCGAAAAGGAGAGTGCCCACGGCATGAGCCCCGCGATCACGCTCGCCGCCGCCGCGCCCAAGACGCACGCGGGGATCTCCACCGCGCCCGAGCCTTGCGAGAAAAGAAAACTTCTGCACGGCGACACCCCCTTCGCGCGGAGAGGAAAGGCGACGCACATCCCTTCGGGAAAATTCTGCACGGCGATGCCGACCGCAAGCAATACCGCGGAGAGCACGGCGTTCCCCGTTCCCGCCGCCGCGAAGGCGACCCCCACCGCCATGCCCTCGGGCACGTTGTGCGCGGTGACGGCAAAAAAGAGAAGGGCGTTCTTCCGATCCCCGAGCCCCTTGAACGAGGCGTTCGTGCGGGAGAAGAGAAGATCGCACCCGACGAGCACGAGCCCTCCGAGGACGAACCCGAGGGTGGCGGGAAGGAAAGAAGGGAGCGGACCTTCCGTTTCCACCGCGGGGAGAAGGAGGGAGAAAAAGCTCGCCGCGAGCATGATGCCCGCCGCCGCCCCCGTGAGGGCGGTGAGAAGGATTTGGGGCAGTTTTTTCGAAAAGAGCACGAGCGACGCGCCCGAAGCCGTCGCAAAATACATGAATAAGGACGCAAGAAATGCCTGCAAGAGGACGCTCTGCCCGAAAAACCACTGCATAGGTAAAACCCCCTCCGCGTTCGCTCCTTCCGAAGATGCGGACGCAGTCACCGTATCCTATGCGAAACATCGCGGCGAGCGTGAAAGGGGGTTCTGTAAAAAGAATAAGAGCGCGGAAAACCGCGCCCGTCTGTCGTTTGAAGGAAAAATTATCGAAGGAGCATAGCGAGAAGGTTGCCCTCCCCCACCTTGCGGCCGAGCGTATCGTAGGTGTATTTGCCGTCGAAATAGCCGAGCTTTCTCATGAGATAGTCGTAGATGACTTGCTGTCTGCCTTCGTCGCGGATCTCGCCGAGTTTGCGCCCAAGCGCGTCTTTCAGTTCTTGCGTCATGATGTTCTCCTTTTGGAAGGGTTTGTTGTTGAAGAGGGGTTGGTATGATCGACACCCCCTCAGTCACGCCAAGGGCGGCGTGACAGCTCCCCCTCGAGGGGGAGCCGAGGGGCGGGCGGACGGGGTACGGCGTGCTATCAATTACGTCATGTCGAGCGCAAGTCGCCCCGCCTTATTCTGCTTATTCCTTGGGCGGCACGAGCGCGCCCTTGCGCGAAGTAGACATCACCTTAGACTTATGTTCTTAAAACTGCGGTGACCCGTTCGACACGCCGCAAGGGCAGCGGCGGCTACTTCGCCTTGCGGCTCGTGCGCCCCTACGGTCGGACAGGGTGACGTGATTATACAGTTCCATACACTCTTCCTCCCCTCACTCCATTTCGATGCGGGAGAGGAGGGCGGGGTTGCCCATGGCTCTGCCGCCGCCGAGGATGACCGCCATTTGCGGGTCGGCGGGGAGGTGCGCTTCCATCTGCAAGCGGGCAGCGCAATAATCGGCAAATCCCGCGATCGCCGTCACGCCGCCCGAGAGGAAGATCCCGTTCTTGCACATCGCGGCGGAGACTTCGGCGGGAAGTTTACGAAGAAGCATCTCCGCATATTCGAGCACCTTATCCACATACACCCGAATGGGGAGAAGGATATCCTGCGAGGAGACGGTGACCGAGCGGGGCTTCCCCGTTCCGATATCCCGTCCGTTGACGATAAAGCTCTGATTGTCGCTCTCAATGAGGCTCCCGACGGCGATCTTCAACCGCTCGCTCGAAGCCGCGCCGATTTTCAGGCGGTAAAGCTCCGCGATATGGTCGATGATATGCACGTCCATGTTGTTTCCGCCCACATTCATGGTGAGCCCCGCGATGATGCCGTCGAGCGAGAAGGTCGCAAGGGACGTTTTTCCCGCCCCCATGTCAATGGAAAACACGGGATTGGATTCGGAGAGAGGCACATCGTGCCCGAGGGCGGCGAGGTAGGGCGTTTCGGCGAAATGCACACGGGAGACCCCCGCCGACTTCGCCACGCGCATGAGGGTGGAACGCGCCGTGATGGGGCAGCCGCAACTCACGCAGAAGAGGGCTTCGACGCTCCCCCTGCACACCTTCCCGACGAAATATTCGAGAAGGGCGGCGGCGAGCTTTTCGTTGACGATCTCCCCTTCCCACAGGGGGAAGATGACCTCGGTGGAGTCCCCCGTCTTGCCGAAGAGCTCCTTCGCCTCGTTGCCGTAGGCGCGGATCTCGTCCGTCCCCTTGGTGACGGCGATACAGGTCGCCTCCGAGAGCACGATCCCGCTCCCGATCCTGAAAATTTTGGTGACCGAAGTCCCGAAATCGATTGCAAGTTTCAGCATATGATCCCTCCGTGCGCCGATAAAAGTGCGCGTGTCTCCTCTATGGGAAGCCCGACGACGTTCGAATAGCTCCCCTCGATGCGGGCAACGAGCCCGCCATCCTGTATGCCGTAGGCACCCGCCTTGTCCATCGGGCTCCCGCCCGCGACGTATGCCCCGATAAATTCCTCGGAAAGGGGGTGAAAGACGACTTCCGTCTTTACAACGTCAAAAAATTCCCCGTTCGGTCCGTGTACGCAAACGCCCGTATACACCTCGTGCGTTTTCCCCGAAAGAAGGGAAAGCATCCGCACGGCATCCGCTTTGTCTTTGGGCTTCCCCAATACTTCCCCGTTCAAACAGACCACCGTGTCCGCGCCGAGCACGACATCGTTCGGGAAGCGGGAGAACACCTCCCCCGCCTTCCCCCGCGCGTTGAAAAGGACGGTCTCATACGCAGAGAGCCCCTTTGCCGATTCCTCGAACAAAGAGGGCTCCACCGAAAACCGCGCAGTGATGCGCGAGAGCAGTTCCCTTCTGCGCGGCGAATTGCTCGCGAGCGTCAGCCGCATCAGAGAATTTCGAGATTCTTGCGGAAGGCGCGTTTGAATTCCGCGCCCGCGCCCATTGCCTGACGGATCTCGAGCATCGCGTCGCCCGCGACTTCCGTTTTCATGATGACCGAATCCCCGAGCACGTCGCAGTTGAGCCCCGTAACCATGCCCGTCCCGTCGCGGTCGAGACATTCGGCGATGCGGAGAAGCACCCCGAGCTTTCTCACCACGTCGAGGTCGTCGTCGTTTACGATATCCTTATACCGTGCCCAATCGGCGGGGGCAAGGTCCTCTTTCCGATGGCACCCCGCGACGAACGCCGCAAGCACGATCTCGCGGTGCGTCGCCCCATAGATCCCGCTGTTGAGGATCATGTAGCGGCTGTGTTTCTGATGGTTGTAGTAGCGGACGCGCAGGCCGCAGTCGTGCAGGCTCGCCGCGATTTTGAGCACTTTCAGATACACCCGCGGGAACTTGTGCAAAACGCGGAGCTGTTTGAAGAGCTGAATGGAGAGATGCACGACATGTTCGACGTGCCTTTCGTTGCACCCGTAGTAGCGGACGAGGGTATTCAAAGAGTAGGAGAGCACGTCCGAGATGGGGCGTTCGGTCGTCATGGGAACGGCCTGATTGAACATGATCCCCTCGCGCAGTCCGCAGCCGCCCGTGATGAAGTTCTCGATATGCAGGTAGTCGGTAAACGACTTGATGATGGCGAGCGCGGCGGGCATGATGTCCGCACGGGCGGGCGAGAGGCCGCGGATACGGCTCCTCTTTTCCACATCCAGAACGCGCACCGTCTCGTAGATGAAGCGGAAATCTTCCACCGCAAATTGGTAGTTGTGAACGGTATTGAGGGGATATTTCCGCACGATGCGGTTGATCTTATAGAGATTGCGGAAAGAGCCGCCCACGCCGATCATCTGCGTGTCCGGTTCCACTTCCGAGAGCCATTCGATCTTTTTGAACTGTTCGGTGAAGAACTCCTCGATACGCGCCGTCTGCTCTTCGGGAAGGAGATTATCGTCCTTGAACAGGTCGGTGAGCGTGACCGCGCCGAAGGGAAGAGTGGTGAAATGGAGGATGCTCCGACGGTTGTAGTAGATGATCTTGGTGCTGCCGCCGCCGATTTCGAGGATGATGCCCTTGGGCACGTCCATCGAGTTGATCACGCCGCGGTACACGAGGGTCGCCTCCTCCTCTTCGGAGAGAACTTCCACCTTGATGCCGACGCTCGCTTGGATCTCATCGAGGAAGGAACGCTGATTTTTGGCGCGGCGAACCGCCGCCGTCGCGACGGCGATGATCCTGTCGACTCCCGAAGCGTCGCAAAGACGTTTGAACATTTTGAGGGCGCGGATCGTCTCCGCGACGCGTTGCGGTTTCAAGAACCCGTCGCGGTCCATATCCTGCCCGAGACGCACGCTCTCTTTGAGTTCGTCGACGACCATAAAATGGCAATCGTCGAAGAGATCGACGACCACCAATCGCGCGGAATTCGAGCCTAAATCGATGATCCCAATTTTTTCCATTTGCCTCGTCCTTTGACTGAGGGCGGACCCCCTGTCCGCCGCGGGGCACCCAAAATCCCCGAGTCTAAATTCATGCAATCGTATTGTACCATAGTCGCGCGAGTTTGTCCATACCCTTTTGAAAAAAAGTTCAAAAAATTTTCAAATTTTCTGCGATTTGTCACTTTTGTTCATTTTCGCCCCAAAATTTCGTGCAGAATGTAGGCGAAACAGCCCCGATCCTGTGAGAAACAAACCAAATCCGAACCGAAGAGCCGCGGAGGGCAACTTCGATGCCGCGAGCGAAAAGAGCACCGAGGCGAGAAGGGCGGGGATACAGAGCGACGAAAGCCCCTCTTTTTTCAGAAGTCCCGACCTCGCGTGCACGGAGAGGGCGACGGCGGACATCGGGAGAAAGGAGAGAAGGTTGACCCCTTGCGCGACGGACTGTTCCACTCCGAGAACAAGGGTGAGAAGGGGGATGAGCGCGGTGCCGCCGCCCATGCCCATTCCCCCGAGCACCCCGCCGGCCAAGCCGCACAGGAGCAAGAGAAGAAAGCTCACGGGAAGAGCATGCGGACCCCCGCCGCAAGCATCACAAGGGTGAAGAGAAAGTCGATCTTCCCCTTCGGAAGGCGGGAAAGCAGTTTCGCGCCCAACGCCCCGCCCGCCGTCACGCCGATCGCGACGGGAAGAAGGATGAAAAGCGGCAATCCCATAAGAAGATACACGAGTCCGCCCGCCGCGGACGCGGGCAGGATGACGGCGATCGCCGTCGCGTGCGCCATGGGGGAAGGAAGTCCGCTCCGTTCGAGAACGGGTACGGCGATCATCCCCCCTCCGCCGCCGAACAGCCCGTTCGCCGCGCCGATGAGCCCCCCTTTCCACCAAAGTTTTCCCTTCATTTTTCCTCCTTTTGAGGGCGTTCGCCCCCGCATGTGCGTGCGTACGCGTACAAAAATTTGCCCCGCCGCCCTTCTCTTGTATGAAAAGTTTGTGTGATTTGAAAAAATTTTCTCTTTTTTTGCCCGATTGCGTGCGGAAATGCTTGCGTCAAAAAGCATTTTATATTACAATAAAAGCCGTATCGTCGAAAATATCCGCGCGGGGTCCTCCCGCTCGGGGAAAGGATAGGGACTATGGCTAAATTCTTCAACCTGAGGAACCGCAAACGCACCATCTGTGCACTGTCCGCCGCGCTGGCGGCGACCTTCTCTCTCGCGATGTTCACCGCGTGCGCCAAGCCCGCGGAAGAGGAAACGCCCGCAGAGGAAGAGACGACGGAGAGCGTTGCGGACAATCAGTTGCTCAAAAACGGCAACTTCGAATTCTACGCGGAGAGGGAAGAAAAACTTGAGGACAAGCGCAACTTCATCTCTACGCCCACGAGCTGGACGTTTACGTCGGGCTCCCCTTCATCCGATACCCGTTCCGGCCTCATCGAGACGGACGAATTCGGCTATATCGCGGACGCGGGCAGAACGTTCACTTCCGTCGACGACGCGTACGCGCACTGGAACGACGAGGGCGTGACCCTGTACGACCGCTTGCAATTCCTCGATAAAACGACGAAGAAGGAAGCGGACGGCGGCTTCAAGGAGACGTACGACGCGCTCGATGCCGAATCCGATCAGAAGAAGTTCTTCGCCGAATACAGCTACACCGTCGATTTCGAGGACGTGAGCAAGCTCCGCGAGGACTTCCCGAACGGCATCTCCCTGCATGATGGCGTGGCGGACGATCAGTCGGCGGTCCTCATGATCCACAACTCCCGCAATACGGACGGCGTGCGCGGCACGGCGCAGTATTACACCTCTTCGACGACGATCACCCTCGAAGCGGGCACCGCCGCCAAGATCACGGGCTGGGTCCTCACCGACCACCTGTACCACTACTATTCGGATAAGGACGACGCTTCCAAGGATGTCCCCGTCGAGAACCGTGCGGGCGCGTACATCGGCGTCATCAACACCGTCGGCGGCACCACGCTCGACGAGATGCAGGTAAAGAACATCAACACCAAGGGCACTTGGGTGCAGTACACGGTGTACGTGAAGGCGAGCTCCTTCGCTTCCACCACTTTCCGTTTGAAGTTGGGGCTCGGGCAGGGCACCTCTTCGGACAACCGCTACTACAACGTGGACGGCTATGCCTTCTTCGACGACTTCAAGGTCGAAAAGCTCCGCGCTTCCGCCTACGACGACGTGGAGTTTGCAGCCGATTCGGAATGCACGATCGACAGCAAGAAGGATGAAAAGGTCTTTGACGCGACCGCGTCGAACAACAAAGTGTTCGGGCTCGACCTCTTCACGGGCACGGAAGAGCCCACCCCTCTTACCTTCGCGACAGAAGGTGACAATTACGAACTCGATGTCACGAAAGAACGGCTCGACAGCGACGGCGAGGACTATTCCTCCCTCATTCCCGATAATTCGAAAGATGAAGGAGTGGATGCCGAAAAGAGAAACGTATTCGCGATGACGACGTACAGCGATTTGGAAACGACCGCTGCGACCAACGGATATTTGCAGACCGCCTTCAATGAGGATATGAAGGACAAGTTCCCCTTCGAAGATACCGACAAGAACGCGAACATGCCCGTCCTCATGATGCTCTCCGCCAACAGAGCCGCCCTCACCGCGAAGCTCTATTCGAGTAGCTTTACGGTCGGAAGCGAGCCCCTGCTCGTATCCTTCTTCGTCAAGACGAGCGACTTCCGCTCGGGCAAGACGGGCTTGGCGGTAAAACTCGTTCCCGATAAGGGCGAAGCGACGACGATCTCCGCCTTCAACTCCCACTCCGTCGCCACCGTCGATATCGACAAGGACGATCCCGCCCTCACCGATATCTACAACGGTTGGGTGCAGTGCTTCTTCTTCGTGAACAACGACGAGTACAAGGATACGAAAACAAATCGTACCTTCCATCTCGAATTCACATTCGGGCCCACCAACGTCTCGACAGCACCCCTCACCGACTATGTGCAGGGCTGGGCGGCGGCGACCGACTTCACCGTCTATGCGCTGAGCAAAACGCAGTACAGCTACGCTTCGACGGGCGACCGCGCGAAGAAAGTCGCGCTCTCGGGCGTTTCCAATTATGTCGGGAAGTTCGACGACGCGCAGGGCTCCGCGGATATCGAGAACGGGCTTGCGACCCCCGCTTCCTTCAAGGGCGTGCTCGCGGGAAGCAAATACCTCGTCGGCGAAAACGGCGCGGACAATGTTCCGTACTTCGGCAAAGACACCGAGAGCCTTACTGACGACGCACTTTTCGGGCTTCTCAATTCCGATTACAGCAAGAACTATTTCGGATCGTCAACCGATTCTCGCCTCTCCGAACGCCTGAACAAGATCGGCGCAAATTGGAATGCGGTATTCGGCGACGTAGCCAACCCCGCGTTCGGCACCCAACAGCCCTTCGTCTATCTGAATGGCGATACGGCTTCCGCATCGTACGGGTTCCTCGCTTCCAAGACGACGGTCTCGGCGAACAGCTCCCGCAAGATCGGGCTCCGTGTGAAGCTCTCGGAGGGTGCGACCGTCACCGTCTATCTCATCGACGAATCGGATGCTTCGGTAAGAAATAAAGTCCTCGCGCCCGAGATTCCCAAGGTCACCTATTGGTACGACGACGACGGCAACATCGTCAAGGGAGATCCCACTTCCAAGGACTTCAACAAGAAAGAGGATATCCTCTACTACCTCGAGGACAACGGGCTCTACACCAAGAAGGGCGAGAGCGGGAAGTATTACGCCAACCTCCATAACTACAAGGTAGACGAGGCGACGGGCAATTATCTTTCGGATGACGGCACCACCGTGTTCTACGTCAACCCCGCCGACAAGCAGGCATACGCCTATCGCGAAGAGAATGCCGACGGCGTGTACTTCTACCATACGCCCGTGGAGAATCTTCCCACCGATATCGCCCGCTACACCGCCCCTGCCGATGCTTCCAAGTACGCGAGCAAGATCGTCGTCACGGGGACGGCGGCAAACAAGGATAAGTGGACGGACGTTGCCTTCTATCTCCGCACGGGGAATAAAGACAAGACGTATCGCCTCGAAATCTGGATCGGCGACCGCGAAGTGACCGAAAACGGCATTCCCGCAAGCGCGTACGCCTTCTTCGATAACTACACGGCGGACGGGACGATCTCCGATTACGACGCTCTGCGCGACGAAGCGGTGAAGAGATTGAAGAGCAAGAACAGCCTTTCGCTCGACGACGACCTCAATGAGGCAGACGCGCTCTACTACACGTTCACCTTCTTCGATTCCACCGCCTACCGCCGTTACGATAAGACGACGGACGAAACGGGCGTGAACCCTTGGAACGCCTATAAGCAGTCGGCTTACGAAAAGACGCTCGTATGGCTGCAAGAGAATACCGATACGAGCCCGATCGCGGGCGGCGGCTCCAAGAACGTCTGGCTCGACTACACGGCGATCGATACCGCCGTCGAGGCGGACACCGCCGATACGGATACGAACGATACGGAAACCGAAGAGGAAGAGACCGATTCGGATGTAAACGTCTGGCTCATCGTCTCCTCGTCCCTCCTCGCCGTCGTGCTCATCTTCGCGCTCGTTGCGGTCGCGGTTCGGACGATCGGCAAGAGGGTGAAGCGTTCGCCCAAGCCCGCCAAGCAGAAGAAGAGCAAGAAGAAGAAAGTTGCTCCCGCCACGGACAAAGCGGAACAGCCCGCGGAGCCCGAAAAGGCCCCGACGGACGAAAACCCGTACGACGAGTAACCAAGTTCCTTTCGATCCCTCTCCTCACGGAGAGGGATTTTTTTACGCCCCGCACCCGCTCCCGCTTCCGCTCTCGGCTCCCCTCTCGGGGTCGCGCCGCACTTTCTCTCCCCCTCTCGGCTC
>CANPWF010000048.1 GCA_947581885.1 uncultured Clostridia bacterium | reverse complement strand
TTACGAGACGACCCTCTTCTCGCCCTACTCCCACAACCGCATGTACGGCGAAATGCTCGCCAAGGGGCAGCGGTTCCCCAAGCTCGCCGAGGGGGTGGCAACGAGCAAAGCCCTTTGCCTTCTCGGGCGGAAATACGGGGTGGACCTGCCCATCACCGAGGCGGTGTACGCCGCCTGCTATGGGAAAGGGGACGACGCGGCAAGGTGCCGCGAGGAGATCGGAAAGCTCTTCTCCCGCAGTACAAAAGCGGAGATGTACGAGTAAATCGGGCTTTTGCATAGTACTATGTCACACATAATATAGGAAAATCGGCGCGATCGCGCCGATTTTTCGTACATTTTTGATGATTTTGAGAAAACGAAGCGGACGCTCGGATTTTCAGCTTCCGCAGCCGCAGGGGCAGGACGGCGCGTTCAGCGCGTACTGATTGGCGTAGTAGGGATCGTTCCCGTTGCAGCCGCAGCCGTTGTTGTTCCCGTTGCAGCCGCAGGTGTTCACGGGGAACAGGTTACTCAGGATGTTGGCGAGCAAATTCTGCCCGCATGAATTGCAGGTATTGCAAACAGTGCACATATTTTTTTACCTCTTCTGGATTGCGGAGTCTCCGCTACTTCATGGTATGCGGGAAAAGAAGAAGGGGGTTCCGCGAAAAAAAAGGAGGAATTTCGGGGAAAAAGTTCATAGGTTTCCCTTCCCGAAAGAGGACAAAAAAAGAAAACCCCACATATTGTTCATGCCCAAAAGGCTTCGATACAATATACAGGGTTTCGTGGTGGGGACGACAGAACTCGAATCTGTGACCTCATGCATGTCAAGCATGCGCTCTAACCAACTGAGCTACGCCCCCATCGCCGTCATCTTGTCTATCTTACCCGAACAAAAGAAAAAAGTCAAGCATTCTTTCAACCAAAATCGCAAATTTTTCTTAAATTCGTTTTTCCCCGACCTTCTTTCGCGAAAAAACAAAAACCGCTTGCCAAAGGGCGGGGCGGGGTGCTATAATACGGTGAGACGAGGTGATGCGCATGAGATCTTTCGGAAAACCGACCAAGCGGCAAGTGATGAGGTTCTTGCTCCATAGCTTTATCATCGTAGTGGGAAACGCGATCACCGCTTCCGCCACCGCGTTCTTTATCATTCCCTATGACTTTGCCATGGGGGGAACGACGGGGCTCGGTATCTTCATGCGGCACCTGCTCCCCACGAGCGATCTCTCCGAGTGGATCGTCACCATCACCGTGTATGTCGCCAACATCATCTTGTTTGCGATCGGGGCGGCACTGCTCGGGAAGAAGTTCGCCCTCTCCACGCTCGCGGGCACCATTTTATATCCTACCTTTATGGCGATCTTCGGGCTCATTCCCAAACCCGTCGTCGAAAATCGGCTGCTCGCCGCCTTCATCGGGGCACTTCTCTTCGGACTCGGGATCGGGATCGTCGTCCGCGTGGGGGCGAGTACGGGCGGTACGGATATCCCGCCCCTCATCTTCCATAAGTTCTTCAATTGGCCCGTATCCGTCTCGCTGTCCGTGCTCGATATGGCGATCGTCGCGTTGCAGCTTATCAAGATGCCCTCCTTCGACTGTATCCTCTACGGCGTGTTCATCACCCTCATCTCCACCCTCGTCGTCGATAAGGTTTCGCCCATCGGTATGAAGCGAACGCAGGTGAAGATCATCTCCGAAAAGTACGAAGAGCTTCGCGAGATGATCTTAACGGATATCAGCCGCGGCGTAACCGTGCTGTACGGGGAGACGGGATATCTTCGCAACGATTGCAAGGTGCTTTTAACCGTCATCTCGCACCGCGAGCTCGTCAAGCTCAAAACCAAAGTGCAGGAGATCGACCCCGAGGCGTTTATGACCATCTCCGTCGTCTCCGAAGTGCGCGGCAGGGGATTCTATTCGGAGGGCGTGGACTTTCTGATGCCCAAAGAACCCGACGAGCCCAAATCCTTGAAGGGTGCCGCCTCCAAAGCACCCGAAGCTACCGCGAAGAAGCCTTCCGCCCCCGACGGCGAGTAAATTTCCAAAGATCATCTCCTTTTTTCGTCCGATACCCCTCGGACGAAATTTTTATATTTCGGAAAATCATCCGATATTTCCCCCCAATAATATAGAGGATATTATGAAAAACTGCGGAACTTCTTGCAAATCAGGGGGGGTGATATAATTGCGCGTACTCGGGAAGATCTTCCCGAAGGGGGGAACAATGAAAAAAATACGATGGTTGATCCTATTGCTTGCGGCGAGCCTCTTTGCGGGCGGCCTCTGCGCCTGCAAGCCGAAGTCCGACGAAACGGACAAAGACGAAACTGCGCAAAAGCAGGAACAGGAACAAGACGGCGGGAACGAGGACACCGACTCCGATAGCGATTCCGATACCGATTCCGACTCCGATTCCGACTCCGATTCCGATTCCGATTCCGATTCCGATTCCGATACCGACGATCCTCAGCCGCAACCGCAACCCGCCGAGACATATGCGGTCACGTACTCCTTCGGCAAATGCGGCGAGGAGAACTATGCGGGGGGCGGCGTTCTTCCCACCTCTCCCGCCAAAGAGGAGAACGCGACGTTCGCCCTCGCCAAGGCACCCGAATGGGCTTGGTACGAATTCGAGGGCTGGAACGACGGCGAAAAGACGTATGCCGCGGGGGCGACGTACACCATGCCCGCGCATGCCGTCACTTTGACGGCGCAATGGTCCGCAAGGCGGGTGAAGGATACTTCCGTTTCCCTTCCCGCTTGGAACGAGGGCTCGACGGAAGGGGGCTATACCCTCCGCAAGGGGGAATCGATCACTGTCATTGCCGATCTCTCCTCCAAGGAAACGGGCGACAGTGCCTACGGCGTATTGGCGAAGATATTCCCCAACGCCGCCATCGATAACAATTATTTCTATCAAGCCCGCTGTGATTTCATCGTGAAACGAACCGCTTGGAATTGGAACGAAAACAACGACGGATTCACCGTTTCGGACGGCGGTTGGAATAGGGAGACATATCAACAGACGACGGCGGGGCACACGGAGATCACCGTCGCGCTCTCCGCAAGCGGCGTGCTCACCTATCGCTTCCAATATCAAGAAAAGGACGGCACCTATTCGCACGATCGGCTTTTCACCGACCAAGCGACGATGAACAGTGCGCATGTTCTCTTCGGCGTTGACCATGCTTCGGCGGAGAACGTCTCGCTCGAATATCCTCTCTCGCACGCCGCAAAGTTGACGTTCAACGTGGGGGAAGATACCTTTGTCCGCAACATCGTGAAGGGACATTCGTACACCTTCGAGAGCGATCCTTTCGTGACGGGTTCCCTCTTCCTCGGCTGGCAGACGGCGGGGGACGGGGTGAAGTACAAGGCGGGAAGCACGTACGCCGTGCAGGGCGACGTTACATTCACCGCACTTTTGTCCGTGAAGGCGAAAGTCACAATCGATAAAGACGGGGGAACGGGGACGGTCTACGCGCCCAAAGCCGAGTACGACGAGGAGACGGGGAAATATTCCATCGCACAGCTTCCGACTGTTCAGACAAAGCTCCAAAAGACGGGCTTCGCGCTCAAAGGGTGGGCGATCACCGTGGACGGCAAACCCTTTACGCCCGAGAAATATCCCTTCTTTGTAGAGGAAGGGGCGGAAGTCGTATTCAAGGCGATTTGGGCTACCCCTTACACCGTGACCTATTCGCTCGGCGAATATGAGGGGACGAAGTACGGCGGAGGCGGGAAAAAGCCCACCGAAGCGGCAAAGGCGGAGACGGTGCAATTCACTCTCGCCAAGGCACCCGAATGGGCGGGCTATACCTTCTTGGGTTGGAGCGACGGCAAAGAGACGTACCAAGCGGGAGCAACGTATACGATGCCCGCGCAAAATGTCACCTTGACGGCACAGTGGGAAAAACTTCCCCACTATGCGGTCAGCTTCGTAGGCGGAACTTGCGACGGAGCGGCGTACGACGGGCAGAACCTCATCGATACGCGAGAGGATCAGTACGAGGGTGCGGAGTTCCCGCTCGCCCGCAAGCTCAAATGGGCGGGCTACGAATTCTTGGGCTGGAACGACGGCGAAGAGACGTATCCCGCGATCTATCGCTACACGATGCCCGCGCACGTCGTCACCTTCACCGCGCAATGGAGAAAACTTCCCACCCATACCGTGACCTATGAAAAGGGAGACGTAGGGGAGGACGAAGTTCTCAACATGCCGACGGGCACGACGTACTACGAGGGCGAGATCGTGATGACGATTCCCATCCGCGTCGGCTACACCTTCACGGGTTGGACGGACGGCGAACACACCTATCGCCCCGGCGACGCGATCGATCTCACCGAAGAGAACGTCACGTTGACGGCGACGTGGGAAAACCTTCCCGACGAGAACAAGGCGTTCGCGCTCCTTTCGGGCGTTTGGACGTTCGATGCCAATGACGGATGCGGCGAAAGATACTTGCAGATCGGCGGCTTGGAAGGGGCATGGGACGCGTTCAAGGCGATCGGCAGCTACAAAGTGGGTTCGATCGAGATCGTATCGGTAAGCGATACGAAGATCGTTTTCATCATTCATGCCGACCGCCCCACGGGGAGCGGCACGAACAATATCCGCTGCACCTATGATGTCGCTACGGATACGATCAGCTCCTCGGAATACGGCACCTATACGAGGACGACGGAGAAGCCCGTTCTTCCCGAATGACGGACGAAGGGAAATGCCCGAATGACGGACGAAGGGAAATGCCCGAATGACGGACGAGAACGAAAATTTTTGTGCGCCGCGGCTCCGCCGCGGCGCACTTTTCCTGTCCTCTTGGTGCCCTGCCTCTTTCTCGGCTCCCCCTCATAGGCAGTCGTGCCGCGCCTTGCGCTCCGCCCCTTGGCTCCCCCTCATGGGCAGTTGCGCCGCGCCTTCCGCCCAGCCCCTCGGCTCCCCGCTGGGGGAGCTGTCACGCCCTGCCCTTGGGGCGTGACTGAGGGGGTGGGAATGTACGCAACTGTATGATCACGTCACCCTGAGCCGAAGGGTCGTCTGCCCTTGACGACCCTTCGTGTCGAACGGGTCACCGCAGTTTTAAGTCTAAGGTGATTCCTACTTCGCGCAAGGACGCGCTCGTGCCGCCCAAGGAATGAACAGAATAAGGCGGGGCGACTCGTCCCTGCGCAAAGGCACCGCAGGGACGGCTCGGAATGACGTAATTATATAGCAGTCCGTACACCCCAACCCCTTTTGCCCCTGCGGGGCACTTCCCCCAACGGGGGAAGCAAGAACAGAAGCATTTCCAAAGGGGACAGCGGGAAGGGGAGCCGAACAGACGCGTTCCAAAAGGGAACAAGAGGAATTTTTCGTGGCGGAAGGCGGAAAACTTGGCTTCGGCCCTTGACGAATGCGAAAATTTGTATTACAATAAAATGGAATCCGAAGGGAGGTCACTGCCATGCGTATTTCCTGTCTGCTTGCCGCAGGGTTGCCCGATTGGGGATGGGCACTCCTCGTTGTGGGGCTCATCGTCGTCATTCCGCTCGTCGTGTTTGCGGCGATCAAATTCGCCAAAAAGGCGAAGAAAGAACCCGAGCCCGTCGCGCCCAAGGAGAGGGCACCCAAAGCCCCTCGCGCCAACAAAACGCCCGCACAGCATCTCGCGAGCGTTCCTATTGAGCCCGCCGCGCCCAAGGAAGAACCTGCTCAAAAACAGGAAGTCCCCGCGGACAAGCCCGTTCAAAAACAGGCTGAACCCGCGCCCGCTGCGGAAGCCGAACGGGAAGTTCTTTTGAAAGTTCCTTCCGAACAGCCCGCGCAAAATCAAAAAGCCGCGGAGCCCATACCCGAGGGTGCCGTCGTCGTCGCGCCCAAGGCGTTTGAGAGTTTACGGCTCCTCCGCAGTTTTCAAGCGAAACTCATGCAGTCGGACGCGGAGACGAAAGCGCGGTATTCCGCCATCAAAAACGAACTGACCGCCTACGGATTGAAGGGGCGCATCGGCTGGCACGGGGAGAGTTTCCGTGTGGGCAGGGACGCGGGCGTTCGCCTCGTGTTCCGCGGAAAGACGCTCGCGGTGCTCTTCGCGCTCGACCCCGCGAAGTATGCGGATACGAAATATAAAGTGGAGGATGTCTCCGACGCACCGCGTTTCGAAAAGACCCCCTGCATGTACCGTATCTCCAACGAGCGGCGGCTCCGCTATTCGTTCGACCTCATCGCAGCCGTCTGCGAGGGGAAGGAGAAGGGGGAATCCAACGTCGATTTCGCCGCGCAGTTCCCCTATGAACGGGACGAAGTGCTCATCCGCCGCAAGCTCATCCGCGTGGTGGCGGGCAAGGGGCAGGAAGTTCCCGAGATCCGCACCGAAGTCAAGGCGGAGGAAGTTTCCTCCCTTCTCGACGACAGTTACGCCAAGGCGCACGTCGAAGAGAGCGTCCGCTATGCGGACAGGACGAGACGGGCGATCGTCAATGTAGACGACCTCTCGCGCACCTTTGCCGACGGGGATACGGTGACCATTGAGGACATCCGCACCCGCGTTGCGGGGGTCGATAAGCGGGCGACCTACTTCAAGGTGCTTGCCCGCGGCACGCTCGACAAAGCACTCACCGTTGAGGCGGACGACTTTTCCGTGGACGCGGTGAAGATGATCCTGCTCACGGGCGGGAAAGTCATCAAGACCAAAGAGAAACGCGCATAAGGCGGGGGCTCCCTTTTTCGGGGAGCCCTCTCGAAATTTCCCCGTGAAAAAACTTGAAAAAACCGCGGGGGCGTGCTATAATGTTCGAAAGACAGAGAGGCATTCAATGTTCAGCATGACGGGGTACGGAAAAGGGGAAGCGCGGGAAGGCGGCGTAGAGGTGCGCGTCGAAGTGCGGTCGGTGAACAACCGCTATCTCGACGTTGCCGTGAAGGCTCCGCGCGTGTTCCTTTCGGCGGAAGAAAAGATCCGCGAGATCGTGCGGGAATTTCTCTCCCGCGGGCATCTCGATATCTTTGTGACGTATACGGACAGCCGCGAACGCGGGCCCTCTTTCACCGTGGACGAGAATGTCGTGAAAAGCTATCTTGCGGCATCCGAAGAGCTCGGGCGGATCGCGCCTTCCGTTCCCGATGACGTAACGAGGTCGACCCTTCTCCGCTTGCCCGATGTCCTTCGCCCCGAAGAGCAAAACGGCGCGGACGAGACGACGCTCCTTGCCCTGAAAGGGGCACTCAAAACCGCCCTTGTATCGCTCACCGAAATGCGCCGCGCGGAGGGGGAACGCCTCAAAGCCGACCTTCTCTCCCGCATGGATACCATCGAAAAACTCAGAGAACGCATCGTCCGCCACGCACCCGTCGTGGCGGAGAACTACCGCGAAAAGCTCACTTCCCGCATCGGGGAATATCTCGGGGGGAAAGTGGACGAGACGCGGATCCTCACCGAAGCCGCCGTCTTTGCCGATAAGTGCAACATCGACGAAGAGCTCACGCGGCTCTCCTCGCACATCCGCGAATTCCATACCATCCTCTCCGAGGAGCGGGCGGGCAAAAAGCTCGATTTCCTCATTCAGGAATTCAACCGCGAATGCAACACGATTTGCAGTAAATCCAACGATAAAGAGGTCACCGCCGCCGCTCTCGACATGAAGAACGAGATCGAGAAGGTGCGCGAGCAGATCCAGAATTTGGAGTAGCCATGCGCAATCTTCCCATTGTCATTTCAGGCCCTTCGGGCTGCGGCAAATCCACCCTCGTCGAT
The DNA here is from genome assembly GCA_947581885.1 of uncultured Clostridia bacterium. Taxonomy (GTDB): domain Bacteria; phylum Bacillota; class Clostridia; order Christensenellales; family Borkfalkiaceae; genus Gallimonas. Next base: position 3,251 of record CANPWF010000048.1, on the reverse strand, counting down.
CTGCTCCTTCTCAAGGATAAGACGATGTGCGAATCGGTCTCCTGCACTACACGCGCCCCGCGCGAGGGGGAAGTGGACGGCAGGGAGTACTACTTCATCACCGAACGGGAATTCAAAAACCGCATCGCGGAGAACGATTTCCTCGAATACGACGAACACTTCGGCAACTTCTACGGCACGCCGCGCTCCTTTGTGGAACGGCTCCTGAAAGAGAAGTCCGTCATCCTCGAGATCGACGTGGTGGGCGGGCTCAACGCCAAACGCCTGATGCCCGAGACCCTTCTCATCATGATCGTGCCGCCCTCCGAAATCGAGCTCGAAAAGCGGCTCGAAGGCAGGGGCTCCGAGGATAAGGAGAAGCTCGCCGAACGCCTTCGCCGCGCCAAATACGAACTCGAACAGAAGCCTCTTTACGACTATGTGATCGTCAACGACGATCTCGATCGGGCACTCAAAGAACTGCGCGAAGTCATCGACTTCGAACGGAACAAGGAAAAATAATCCGAAAAGGAGAAGAAATATGATCAACGAACCGTCGGTAGACGCTCTTGTGCGCAAGCTCGGCACGGACGATGTTCCCGTCAGCCGCTACGAGCTCTGCGTCGTCATCGCAAAGCGGACGCGCCAGATCATCGAGCAGATGCAATCCACGGGCGCGATCGACCTTCCCGGCAAGCAAAAGGAGATCGTCCTCGCCTGTCAGGAAGTGATGAACGGCAAGGTCAAAATCGCAAGAGACTGAAAACACGCCCCCGCAAAAGGGGCTGTTTTTCGCATGAGAGGAAAGCATGATCGCGGAAGTCATCGTAGACATTGTGCATAGCGAAGTCGATAAGATCTTCGATTACGAGTGCGATTTCGAAATTGCAGTCGGAACCTGTGTCGTCGTTCCGTTCGGACTTTGGGATAAAACGACGACGGGTTTTGTCATACGCTTAAAATCCACGACGGACATCGCGCCCGAAAAACTCAAAAGTATTATCCGCGCACTCGATGAACGCCCCGCCATCAACGAGGAGTGCCTTTCCCTCGCAAGGGGGCTTGCGGATCGGTACCGCGTGCCGCTTGCGGCGTGCTTGCGCCTCTTCCTTCCCCCCGAAATGCGCATGGGCGAAGTGGGCGAGAGCACCAAAACGGTGTACTTCCTTACCGAGGAAGAGCCCTACTTCCCGCCGAGAGCGGTAAAACAGCGGGAACTCTATGCCTATCTCGAAGAGCACGGCGAGGCGGACGGGGCGTTTCTTCGGAAAACATTCGGTTCCGCTTTGAATGCCCTTGTCGAGCGCGGGCTTGTCCGCTCGAAGAAGGAGCGGGTCCTTCGCACGCCCTATCGGGGAGCGGAGGGGGAAGCTCCCGTCCGCACCCTCACTTCCGCCCAGCAAAACGCGGTGGACATCATCCATTCGACGGAAAAGACGGTGACCCTTCTCCACGGGGTTACGGGGAGCGGCAAGACGGAAATTTATTTGACCCTCATCGCCGAACAGCTGCAAAAGGGACGCTCGTCCATCTTCCTCGTCCCCGAGATCTCGTTAACTCCGCAAATGTTTTCCCAACTCCGCGCCCGCTTCCGAAGCGAAGTCGCCATTCTGCACAGCGGGCTTTCGGCGGGGGAACGGTACGACGAGTGGCGGCGGCTCCGCGAGGGGGAAGCCCATATCGCCGTCGGGGCTCGTTCGGCGGTGTTCGCCCCCCTCGAAAACTTGGGCGTGATCGTCATCGACGAGGAGCACGATGGGAGCTATTCTTCGGAGAGTACCCCCCGCTACAATACCTTCGAGATCGCGCTCGCCCGCGCAAAATACAACGGGTGCAAGGTGGTGCTCGGCAGTGCGACTCCCTCGGTGGAGACCTATCGCCGTGCGGCGGAAGGGGAGTTCGAGCTCATTCGCCTGCCCGACCGTATCAACGCCCGTCCTCTTCCCGAAGTTACCCTTGTGGACATGCGGCGGGAACTTCGCCGCGGCAACGCAACGCCCTTCTCCTCTCTCCTGCGCGATCGGCTCAAAGCCTGCCTCGACGGGGGAAATCAGGCGATCCTCTTCCTCAACCGAAGGGGGTACGCGCAGTCCGTACAGTGCCGCGATTGCGGCGAGACGGTGAAGTGCGAACATTGCGATGTAGCCCTCACCTACCATAAAGAGGAGAACTGCTTGAAGTGCCACTACTGCGGTGCGCGATACAAGGTGCCCCGCGCCTGTCCTTCGTGCGGAAGTATCCGCATCGGCACCATGGGGACGGGTACCCAACGGGTGGTGCGCGAGCTCAAAACGCTGTACCCTTCCGCCCGCATTCTGCGCATGGACCTCGATACGACGGGCGGGAAAGAGGGGCACTATAAAATTCTGAAACAGTTTGCGGCGCGGGAGGCGGATATCCTCGTCGGCACGCAAATGGTCGCCAAGGGGCACGATTTCCCCTCCGTCACCCTCGTGGGGATCCTCGACGCGGATATGAGCCTGCATTTCCCCGATTACAGGAGCGGGGAGCGCACCTTCCAGCTCGTTACGCAGGTCGCGGGGAGAAGCGGCAGGGCAGAGGAGAAGGGGGAAGTGGTTCTCCAAACGTGCGAGCCCGAAAATTACATCCTCCGCTTTGCGGCAAATTACGACTACACGGGATTTTACGAACACGAAATTTCCATGCGTGCGGCGATGATGTTCCCGCCGTTTTGCACGATCGTCCGCGTGATGGTGACGGGGGAGGACGAAGGGGAGACGCTTGCCTGTTTGAAGGAAGTGTACACCCGCCTCTCCGCACTCTATGAAAGGGAGAAGGAGAAGTTCCTCTTTTTCAACCGCATGCACGCGCCCGTCAAGCGCATTCAGAACAAATACCGCTATCAGGTGCTCATGCGCCTGCTTCCCGAGGGGCCTCTCGCCGAAATTTACGACGAGGTCGCCGCGGTCAAACACAAAAAAGTTCTCTGCTATGTGGAAGAGAATCCGAGCAATTTGAGTTGAGGGAAATATGATACGCGAAATTTTACAGGTCGGGGACCCCGTTCTCCGCAAAAAATGCGAAAAGGTCACCCGCTTCGACGGGGAACTCAACGCCCTGATGGATGACATCCGCGATACGCTCAAAGACGCGAAGGGCGCGGGGCTCGCCGCCCCCCAGATCGGCGTGAGTCTGCGTGCCGTCGCCGTCGATGTCGACGAGGGGTATTTCGAACTCATCAACCCCGTTATCGTCTCCGAAAAGGGGGAGCAGACGGGGCCCGAGGGGTGCCTCTCGGTGCGCGGAAAGGC
>CANPWF010000047.1 GCA_947581885.1 uncultured Clostridia bacterium | reverse complement strand
ACTATCTCACCGACGGCCTCCTGCACTGATTTTTTTTCTTTCTAACACTGTCTCATATGTTTGACAAACCTACATTTCACGGGGGATTTTATCGGAAAGGGACGTTGACAACGGAAATTTGTATGTGATATAATATGAAAAAATGAAAAAAGGGGTCGCAATATGCGGAAACTTGTTTTCTGTAACATCATCATGGTGCTCATCGCGCTCTTCTCGGTGGTCTCCTTGGTCTTTATGCCTCTCCTCTCCATCAACATCGGCAAGATGATGGGTGGGTTTATCGACGAGGTCGCGCCCGACGACGAAGAGGATTCCGATACGAAGAACATGCTCAACATCATCACTTCGGGGTTGGATGCCGATATCACCATCACGACGGTGAAGCTCGGCAAGCTCGCCACTTCCGAGGACGCGGGCGTGGAATTTCTCACCGCGTTTATCTTCGAACGGCATGGCATCGCCGAAAATATCATCCTCAGCAGTATCGTCACCGCCTCCGTCGAAGTACTCGGCGACGAACAGGCAAAAAATGTGGACTACGAGGCCCTGCGCGACACGCTGTATAAACTCGAGGACGACGACGCGGACGTTGCCGCCATCACAAAGGAGTACTGCGAAGAACTCGGGAGAGCGGGCGTTGAAGTCTCTTCGGACGTTACGGATATCATTCAGGATGCCTACGACGAAGTGAAAGCCAAGAACGGCGGAAAATTCACCATCGAGGCGTTTACCTGCGCCGCGATGACGGGATTCGCCGACGGCGCACCCACCACCTACGGAGCACTCGCGAGGGAACTCGCCGCAGGAAAGAGTTTTTCGTCGAGCGAGGACGATCCTCTCGGCGGCGTGGGGCTTTCGCTCATCGGCGACATGGTCGAGGCCTTCGCCGACATCGCGAAATATCTCGGATACGGCTTCTATGTGATGCTCGCGTTCCTCTTCCCGTGGGTGCTCTTCGTCCTGCTCGGCACCCTTCATACCATTATCCCCAACAAGCGGGCGGCGACTTGGTACCTGTTCCTGTTCGGGGCTTACCCCTGCGTCATCTTCTGGGGAATGCCGACGCTCATGAAGTTTGTTCTTCCCAAGTTCATCGGGAACCTTCTCGGCGGCAGCAGCCCCATCGATGCCCTCTTTGCGGGCATCGGGTCGTTCGCTTGGATCAGCGGACTTTGTCTCGTCGTTTTGTGGTTCATCTGGTTGTTCTGGATGCGCCCCTTGAAGAAGAAAGCAAAACAGGGATTGCTTTGAGGAATTGAGAATTGAGAATGGAAAATTGAGAATTGAGAATGAAGAATGTTCCCCGTACTTTAGACATGGTGCGGGGATTTTTGTTGGGAGCGCAGACATGGTACGGATATGCCGCCCCTCTCGGAGTGGTCGCGACGCACCCTCCCCCTCTCGGCTCCCCCGCCCTCACCTCATTTCGAGCGTAGTCGAGAAATCTCTCACAGTTGCCAACAGGCATGTACGTGTGGAGTTGGGCGAGATCCTTCACTGCGTTCAGGATGAGGTGAGAGGCGCATACACCGTCCCCCGTTTTCTCGGCTCCCCCTTGCGGGTAGTCGTGCCGCACCTTGCCTCTCCTTCTCTCGGCTCCCCCTCGGGGGGGAGCTCCGCCGCGCCCTTTGCGGCGGTGAGGGGGTGTCACAAATAAGGCATCGGTCTTATTACACCCCTTTTGGCGCGGAAAGGCACCGCGCCACTTTCCCCTCAAGGGGACAGCGAGGGGAACCAACTCCCGAAAGAGCGCACTGCTCTCACCTCATTTCGAGCGTAGTCGAGAAATCTCTCACAGTTGCCAACAGGCATGTACGTGTGGAGTTGGGCGAGATCCTTCACTGCGTTCAGGATGAGGTGCAGGGCGCGTATGGTCGCGGCGCGTCACATTGTGTAGAGTAAACGTAAGGGAGCGTGACCAAAGTCGCGCTCCCTTCTATCTGTTCTTTAAAATCTTGTCTCTTATTCCTCGCAGTTCTTTTTGAGGGTTTCGAGGCTTTGGCGAAGTTCCTTGGGAAGGCGGTCGCCGAACTGCTTGTAGTAGCCTTCGATCTCGTCCGCCTCGTTGCGCCAACGCTTCTTGTCGACATAGAGGATATTTTCGAGCGTTTCGCGGGAATAGTCGAGCCCTTCGAGGTCGATATCCTCGGCGTAAGGGACGTACCCGATCGCCGTTTCACGCGCCTTCACAGTGCCCGTGCAGCGGTTCAGGATCCATTCGAGGACGCGCATGTTGTCGCCGAAGCCGGGCCAAAGGAATTCGCCGTTTTCGTCCTGACGGAACCAATTGACGTTGAAGATCTTGGGGGGATTTGTGATCTTCTTCCCCATCTCGATCCAATGTCCGAAGTAGTCCGCCATATGGTAGCCCGCGAAGGGTTTCATCGCCATCGGGTCGTGGCGCAGGACGCCCACCGCGCCCGTTGCCGCCGCCGTCGTCTCCGAGCTCATGATGGAACCGACGAACACGCCGTGATCCCAATCGCGGGACTGATAGACGAGCGGGGTGGTCGAGGCCCTTCTTCCGCCGAACACGATCGCGTCGAGCGGAACGCCTTCCTTGGAATTGAATTCGGGGGAAAGGCAGGGGCAGTTGACGGCGGGAGCCGTGAATCTCGAATTGGGATGCGCCGCCTTCACGCCGCTATCGGGGGTCCAAGGGTTGCCGAGCCAATCGATGAGATGATCGGGCGCGGGTTTCGTGAGCCCTTCCCACCAGACGGTGTTGTCCTCGGGGTTGATGGCGACGTTGGTGAAGATGGTCCCCTTCCTCGTCGCGGCGAGGGCATTGGGGTTGGACTTCTCGTTGGTGCCGGGCGCAACGCCGAAGAAACCGTTTTCGGGGTTGACCGCCCACAGCCTTCCGTCTTTGCCCACGCGGATCCAAGCGATATCGTCGCCCACGCACTCCACTTTATAGCCCTTCTCCAAATAATGTTTGGGGGGAATGAGCATGGCGAGGTTGGTCTTTCCGCAGGCGGAAGGGAACGCCGCCGCGAGGTAATGCTTTTCGCCGTTGGGGTAGGTCACGCCCAAAATCAGCATGTGCTCCGCCATCCAGCCCTCTCTTCTGCCGAGGCAGGACGCGATGCGAAGAGCAAAGCACTTCTTGCCGAGCAAGACATTCCCGCCGTATGCGGAATTCACAGAGATGATGGTGTCGTCCTCGGGGAAGTGCATGATGTAGCGTTTTTCGGGATCCACATCGCACTTGCAGTGGAAGCCCTTGATGAAGTCGCCATCCTTCCCCAAATAGTCGTAGCACTCGGTGCCCACTCTCGTCATGATCGCCATGTTCAGGACGACGTATATGCTGTCCGTCACTTCGATGCCGATCTTGGAAAACGGCGAGCCGACAACCCCCATCGAATAGGGAATGACATACATGGTGCGGCCCTTCATCTTGCCGCGGGCGATCTCGCCGCACAGCTTATACGCCTCTTGGGGGTCCATCCAATAGTTGATGGGGCCCGCGTCCTCTTTGTTCTTGCAGCAGATGAAGGTGCGGTCCTCGACGCGGGCAACGTCGTTCTGCGCCGTCCTGTGATAGTAACAGCCGGGGAGTTTTTCCTGATTGAGTTTGATCATTTCCCCCGTCTTTACGCCCTCTTCCCGAAGAGCGGCGAGCTGCTTTTCGCTCCCGTCGATCCATACGATCTTGTCGGGCTGGGCGAGCTCCGCGCTCTTTTGGACGAAATCGAGCACCTTTTTGTTGTCGGTGAGTGCCATGGTTATCCTCCTGAAATTCTCCGTTACGGAAAAAGAAGCCCTTTCTCCGTCATTGTATATTATACCACAAGCCCCTCCGATTGTAAACAAAAGGAATGCGAATTTCCGCATTGATTTTTTTGTTCATAAAAACATGAAAACGCCCCCGCGGAGGGGGGTCTCTCGCTTCCCCCTCTGGGGGAAGTGGCGCGGTGCCCTTCCGCGCCGAAAGGGGTTGAGTGTACGAGAAGGCTATAAATTACGTCACCCTGAGCCGAAGGGTCGTCTGCCCTTGCGGCGTGTCGAACGGGTCACCGCAGTTTTAAGTCATAAGTCTAAGGTGATTCCTCGACTCGTTGCCAATGGCGGCAACGGCTCGGAATGACGTAATTATACAGTTCCGTACACTCACACCCCCTCAGTCACGGCAAGGGCAGCCGTGACAGCTCCCCCTCGAGGGGGAGCCAAGGGTGGGGAGCGAACGGGGCGGCACGACTTCCCCCCAGCGGGGGAGCCAAGGGCGGGAGAGTCTCATCCTTCATTCGTCCGAGACCGTAACCGTGTCGCCGGTGTCGGCATCCTGAAAGACGACCCAAAAGCCCTTGTCGCCCTCGTAGGGCAGCGGGACGAAGCGGCACATTCCTTCCATATCCGCGGGGGGATCGCCCGTCCTCTCGACGGCGACGCAGAGATACCGCGGCTTGCCCTCCTCATAGATGATGCCGAGGAGCGCGGCATCCGCTTGGAACCATTCGGACTGCGGAAAGACCGCCTTCAACCGCTCGTCGGGGGGAAATTTCTCCCGCGCGAGATCGAGTTTTTCCTTTATTTCGAAGTAGTAGGCGAGCGAACCGCGGGGATCGCCGTCCATTTCATCTTCCAGAGGATCGCCGCCGCCCGCGATTTCTCCTTTTTTTGCAAGATCTTCGCCTTCGCCGTCCCCATCCTCATCGACATGAGGCGCGAAATAGTTGTCTCGGGCGATCGCCTCGTCGTCGTATCCGAGCTCGCGAAAGGGGGGCTCCTTCCCCCTCGCCTGCTCTTCGGGATATTTTTCCTCCTTCTTTCCCCCTTCCGAGAGGGACGAGAGGAGAATTTCGGGGGAGACGATATCCCCGCAGCCGCCGAACGCGACCCCCTCCGCCTCGCCGCGCACGAAGCAAAGGAGAACGGAAAACCCGTTTTTCAGGGAAGATACGCACCTCGCCTTGATCGGGCTTCCGCCGTACTCCAAAAAGAGGGTGGTGTTTTCCGCGCGGAACACGAGCACGTATCTCCCCTCGGTGACGGGGGAAAGTCCCAGAAGGCGTGGGGTGACGGTGAGTTCGTCGCCGAGCCGTTCGGCGTAGACAACGCCCGAAAGAGTATCCCCGTCCGCCGAGAATCCCTTCTTCAACTGTTTCATGACGCACATGCGTTTTTCGTATGCCATATCCCCATTTTATCGCAATGGGGTCAAAAAAACGTGAAAGAATACGGCGAATTTCGTCATATTCCGTCGAAATATTTTCAAAAGCAAAGCCCTTTCTGAAAACAAAAAAGAGGCGATCTACGCCTCCGTTCCGAAGAATTTGATTTCGATCCCGCACTTCTCGGCATATTGGACGGTGTACGCCGTGCCGCCCGTCTTTTTCTCGCAATAGGCGAACACAAGATCGCACCTGTCCACCATGTAGCGGTTGCGGGCGAGCAGACACCCCGCGCGGTAGGAAGGGAAGAGCACCGTCTTTTTGTCGCAGATCGAGAGAAGTTCTTTGTATCTTTTCCGTTCGTAGAGGGAAAAACTCTGTTCGTGCCCCGCGTAGGGGATACACGCCTCGATGAAGATCTTCTTCCTCTGTTTGATGGCGGCGAGGCATTCGAGGGCGAGAAGGTCGAACCCCCGCGCCATCCCGCAGTAAAAGACGGTATACCCCCCGTCGACAAGGTCCTCGAGGGCATAGGCAAGCATCCCCGCGGGGAAGTCCTCGGGAAGTTCTCTGTGTCCTGTGAGTGCGCATGCTTTTGCCGTCATCGGATGGGGGATCTCCTCTCCGCGCCCTGTCCGCGCGGATAACGCGGCGGGGTCGGTCGTTTTTTGGGAATGAGGACGAGCGAACGGGAACCGTAACCGTCCGGAAGGTCGTAATGAAATATCTCCGCCCGGTCTCCGCCCAACACTTCGATCGCGGTCGCCGCCTCTTCTACCTCTTCGTCCGCCTCTCCCTTATAGGCGATGAACGTGCCCTGTTGTTTTACGAGGGGAAGGCAGTACTCGGCGAGCGTATTTAATTTGGCGACGGCGCGGGCGACGCACACATCCGCCGTTTCCCTCAGCTCCCCTCTCCCGACATCCTCGGCGCGGGCACAAACAACTTCCGCGGGAAGGGAAAGTTCCCTTACGGCGGTGCGCAAAAACTCGCACTTTTTGCCCGTGCTCTCGATGAGGACGAAGGAAAGGTCGTTCCTAACGATCATCAGGGGGACGGAAGGAAACCCCGCGCCCGATCCAACTTCTACACACTTCGCCCTTTCGGGAAGAAAACTTACCGCCGCGAGCGAATCGAGGAAATGTTTGTGGATAACTTCCTCTTTTTCGGTGATCGCCGTGAGGTTGAACCTTTGATTATAGAAGAGAAGGAGTTCCGAAAAAATCCCGAACCGTTCCCTCTCCCTCTCGAATTTTGCCTTGATCTCGTTGAAATCGGGCTTTTCCTTTCCCATGCCAACAATTATAGCACACTTTCCCCCGATTATCAACGATTTGTGCAAAACCCGTAGGGGATTTTTCCACACTGTCGAAAGCTCGGTGGATATCTTCTCCCCTTCCGCCCCTCTCTCCCCTCCTCTCTTTTTGTCCCCTCTTTTCGGGCTGTTGACGGCGGTGGACAAGTTCGGGCTTGTCCACAAGATCTCAACAATACTTTTTTTGGAAAAATCCCGAAAATTGCTTTCCCTTTTTCCCTTTTTCCGCTATAATAGAGGTAGTTTGAAGGGGAAGGGGAAGGTTGTCCACTTTTCCACCGCCCTTATTATTATTGATAAATATTATTTTATAATAACCAACCATGAGGAGGTCTGCGCATGAAATTCGTCTGCAACGGGCTTACGCTCTCGGAAGCCGTTCTGAAAGTGAGCAAAGCCTGCGCCGTCCGCACGACGGCACCCATCTATGAATGTATCCTGCTCGGTGCCCACGGCGAGGAAGTCACCCTTCTCGCGACGGACGGGGAACTCTCCATCCGCACGGCGATCAAGGCGGAAGTGTTCGAAGAGGGGGATATCTGCGTCCCCGGGAAGCTGTTCACCGACTTTATCGGCAAGCTCACGGGCGAAGAGGTGTCCGTCTCCACGGGCGAAAAGGGCATGGAGATCCAATACAGGGATTCCGTCTCCTTCATGCAGTCCCTCTCCGCCGAAGAATTCCCCGCGATCGACTTCGAAGTTGGCGAAAAGAACTTCGTGATGAAGCAGGGCGCCCTCAAAAAGATCATCGGGGAGACGACGTTCTGCTGTGCGCAGGACGATTCCCGCCCCGTCCTCAAAGGTTGCTTGATGGAATTCGGGGACAAGCTCGAAGCCGTCGCCCTCGACGGGTATCGCCTCGCCCTCTCGGAGGCGGAGATCCTTGAAAAGAGCGGCGAAGAGAGCATCATTTGCCCCGCCCGCACCCTCACCGAGATCTCCAAGATGCTCTCCTCGGACGGGGACGACATCACTTTATATACGAAGGGAGGGTCCCTTCTCGTGAGTTCGGAGGGGACGACGCTCGTCTCCCGCCTCTATCAGGGGGATTTCATCAAGAAGGAAAACGTCATCCCGAACCGCTTTTCGAGCGAACTCACCGTCTCGCGCGGGGAGCTTATCCAGAGCACCGAGCGCGCCGCCGTCCTCATCCGCGGCGACAAGAACAACCTCGTCACCCTCGAGATGAACGGCGACGGCGTAAAAATTTCGTCCTCTTCCGAATTCGGCAATGTGTCCGAGACGGTCGCGGCGAACCTTTCGGGGGTCGATCTCACCATCTCGATGAACGCAAAATATTTGCTCGACGCGTTGAAAGCTCTCACCGAAGAGGAAGTGGTGATCTCCTTCAACGGACCCATTTCCCCCTTCATTTTGCAGAATAAGGAGCAAAAACAGAGTTTGTATCTCATTTTGCCCGTCAGAAACGCCCAATAACGCTTGACGGCGGCGCGGAAAAAACTTATAATCAAACAAGAAAATTCTTAGGAGTAGTATTATGAAAAGAACGTACCAGCCCAAGAAGAGACAGAGGAGCAAGGTGCACGGCTTCCGCAAGAGAATGGCGACGCAGGGCGGAAGAAAGACGTTGAAGAGAAGAAGAGATAAGGGCAGAAAGCACATCTCGGCGTAAAAGATGCGCTATCTTCGGATCAAAAAGAAGAAGGATTTTTTGAGGATTTTAAAGAAGGGCAAGCGGTGCCGCCGAGCGACGCTCACCGCCGTCCTTCTTCCCGCGGATAAGACGGCGATGGCTGTCTGCGTGGGGAAAAAATTCGGAGGGAGCGTGCAGAGGAACCGCATCAAGCGGCTTTTGCGTGCCGCCTTTTCCGTATATGCGGAAACGATCCCTCCCTCGGAAGTGCTCCTTCTTCCCGATCCCGCCGAAACATATTCGTTCTCGGCGTTTTCCAAAGACCTCGAAAGTATCTTCAAGCGGGAACATCTGCTTTGAAAGTACCCTTCAAACAACTTGTCGCGGACAATGTACGCTATTTGAAAAGGAGGCTCTTTCCCCCCGTTTTCAAGGCGTTGTGTATCCGCGCGATCTGCTTTTACCAAAGGAAACTCTCCCGCCATACCTGCCTCTATGAGCCGAGCTGTTCGGAATATACCAAGCGGTGTATCAACAACTTCGGCGCGTTTGTGGGGATCCTTCTCGGGTTATGGCGGATCCTCAGATGCAATCCCCTCTCCAAAGGGGGGATCGACCCTGCTCCCGAAGTGATTTGGAAGCGAAGGTGGCTGATTTAGAAAGGATCATTTGATGAATACACTGTTGAACGCCGCGTTTTCCGCCTTCCTCGAAGAGGGATATGAGATCGGTCTGAATTGGATCGGTAAATTTGCGCGTGCCATCATCGAAGGGGTCGGAAACATCGGCGTGGGGATCATCCTCTTCACCCTCGTGTTGAAGGCGATCACCCTGCCCTTCGATATCTATCAGCGCGTAACGATGAGGAAGCAAAACCTCATCATGCGGGAGATGCAGCCCGAACTCGAAAAACTGCAAAAACAGTACGCGAACGACAAGGCGACGTACAACCAGAAGATGGTCGAACTGCAAAAGAAGAACGGCTATTCCATCTTGGGAGCCTGCCTTCCGATGATCATCTCCCTCGTCATCCTCATCGTCGCGTTCAGCGGGTTTTCGACGTATTCGCAGTACGCCAATCTCAAAACGTTCAAGGAGATGAGCGAAGTCTACAACGCCGCCATCATCGCCGAAAGTCCGAACGGCATCGACTACCGCCTTTCGGAAGCGGACGGGGTTTTCACCGTCGTATGGACGGAGAGCGGCGAGGAAAAATCGCAGGCAATTTCCGCCCCCGAGAGCGGCAAAACGTTGAAAGAGTTCGGCTTCGATACGGGGGATATTGAATATAAGTTCACCGAAAACAGGGTTTTCTACGTCTCCTCTCCCGATAAGATGATGGAGTACGAGTACGATCCCTTCTCCTCTTCTCCCGTTCGCAGCTACTATTATAATGAGGAAAAACTTCTCGCGCGGGAAGGGGCAAAGGAACGCCTCGCGGCGATCATGGAAGAGAACAACGCGAACGACAAAACGGAGGACGACTGCGCGACGGAGGAGGACGCGTACCCCTACTATGTCGCGGAGATCGGTTCGGATGCGGCGGCGGCGTTCTTCCACGGCGAAGGTTCCCCCAAATTTTTGTGGGTGAGAAACGTCTGGTATCCCGATGTCGCATGGAGCAAACCGGTACCGAGCTACGACTCCTTCTCCAAACAGCTCAACAAGAAAGTCACCTTCCCCGAGGAACTTGACGCAAACGGCGATCCCGTCGAAAAGGATGTCTCCTCCGTGCTCACCGAGCGGGAATACAACAACTATCTCACCCGTTCCCTTTCCAAGGAAAAGTCGCAGGCAAACGGGTATTTCATCCTCGTTATCCTCTCGATCGGGACGATGGTGCTCTCCCAATTCATCACGATGAAGAGTTCCAAGGAGAGCAACAAATATCAGACGGTAGACGGGCAGGGCGCGAGGACGCAGAAGATGATGCTCTTCATCATGCCTCTCATCTTTGCGGTCTTTGCCTTCCTGTACAGCGCGGCGTTCTCCATCTACATGACGATGTCGAACGTCGTATCCCTCCTCGTCACCGTGTTCGCCAACCTCATTCTCGATCGGATCTTCAAGAAGAAGGAAGAGGCGGCATACCGTGCCGAACACACCCGCGAACTCCCTTGGATGAAAAACAAGCAGGAAAACGATAAAAAGAACAAAAAACGGAAATAACGTGAGGTCGAAGTATGGAAAGTATCTTCACAGGCAAAACGGTGGAAGAAGCCATCGATAAAGGGTTGGAAGAACTCGGTATCTCCCGCGAAGAGGCGGAGATCGAGGTGCTCGACGAAGGGAAGAAAGGGCGCATCCGCTCCCATCCCGCGCAGGTAAAGATCGGGAAGAAGATCGTAAAGACGGACGGAGAGAGAGCGGTGGAATTCCTCGAAGGGCTCTTCCCTCTCCTCGGCGCGGAGGCAACCCCCGTCCTCACCGAAGAGGGCGAGCGCATCGCCATTCAGATCACGGCGGCAGAAGGGAACAAGGGCGTGATCGGGCGGAGAGGAGAGATCATCGACGCGGTGCAGACCCTTGCGGGTGCCGTCGCCAACACGGGCAGAAAGGAATACAGGCGCGTCGTCGTCGACTGCGGCAACTACCGTGAGGAGCGGGAAGAGACCCTTCGCCGCGTCGCGGAAAAGCTCGCCGCCAAGGCCGTTCGCCTCGGACACAAAGTTCGCCTCGAACCCATGAACCCCTACGAGCGCAGGATCGTGCATTCCGCCCTTGCGGACAGCGAGGAAGTTTTCACCAAGAGCGAAGGCAAAGAGCCCGAACGCTTCGTCGTCATCATCCCCAAAAATCCCCGTCCGTACGGCGGGAAGGGCGGAAGAGACAACCGCGGCAGGGGCAAATACGATAAATCGCGCGGGAAAGACCGCTATAGCGACCGCAAGCGCACCTACGAGCGGCGGGACCTCCCCACCGAGTCCACCCCCGAATCGTCGGGCACGAGCATCGGCGGCAGGAGCTCCGCCCCCGGCTACAAGAAGGGCGGGTTCAGCGGATTCTTCGGAACCTTCCTCGGGAACTCCTCCGACGAGGAGACGGGAAGCGGAAAATCTCCCGAGACGGAAAATTCCGATACGGAAGAATAAAAATGTATGAAAAAAGGAGCGGCAAAAGCGCACTTCCCATAGGGAACAAAAACAAAATTTTTAGAATTGTGCTTTCAAGCGATGACAAAAACTCTCGG
>CANPWF010000046.1 GCA_947581885.1 uncultured Clostridia bacterium | reverse complement strand
AGGTCGGGCGGAGCTGTTTCATGAACCGCTTCATGCCGCCCTGTTCAAGCTGGAACACCGCGTCGGTGTCCCCTTCCGCGATGAGCTCGTACGCGCCCTGATCGTCGCACGCCTGATCGAACTCGATGCGCACGCCGTGATCTTCATAGATATAATCGAGCGTCTTTTTGATATCGGTGAGGGTGGTGAGGGCGAGGAAGTCCATTTTGAGCATGCCGATGGACTCCACTTCCTTCATGTCGAATTGGGTGGTGATATCCTCCCCGTTGCGGGAGAGCGGGACGTTGTCCGCGATCTTCTTCCTGCAAATGACGACTCCCGCGGCGTGCATGGACGTGTTGCGGGGCATCCCTTCGAGTCTGAGCCCCATGTCGATGACGCGCTTCAACGTCTCGTCCGTCTCGTAGATCTCGATGAAATCGGCGTTGCGCTTCGATTCCGCTTCGGCGAGTTTCTTCCTCGCCTCGGAGAGCTTGTTGTCGAGGTCTTTGAGTTTGAAAGAATCTCCCTCGCCCGTCCCCTCTTTCGCCTTTTCCTTTTCGAACTGTCCTTCGAGGTCGGAGACTTTCCCCCTGCTCTTTTCGAGCCCGAGTCCCAAGAGCTCTGCGATCGTCGACTTCCCGTCCATGAGCTTGGTGACGCGGTCCGTCTCGTTATAGGGAACGCGCATCACCCGCCCAACGTCCTTGATGACGGCGCGGGAAGCGAGCGTTCCGAAAGTGACGATCTGCGCGACGTTCTCGGGATGATAGCGTTTGCGGACGTACTCGATGGTTTCCCCCCTTCGCGCCGTGCAGAAGTCCACGTCGAAGTCGGGCATCGAGACGCGGTCGGGATTTAAGAAGCGTTCGAAGAGCAAATCGTACCGAAGGGGATCGACGCTCGTGATGCCGATGGCATAGGCGACGATGCTCCCCACACCCGAGCCCCGCCCCGGCCCCACGGGGATATCGTGCAGGCGGGACCAATTGATATAGTCCCAAACGATGAGGAAATAGTCGGCAAAGCCCATCTTGATGATGATCTCGAGCTCGTATTCCGCCCGCTTCATGATCTCGTCGGTGACGGGAGAATACCGTTTCGGGAGCCCTTCCATCGTGAGCCGCCGTAAAAATTCGGGCGAAGGGGTGCCGTCGTCCGCGGTGTAGAGCGGAATGAGCGACTTATCGTACACGGGAGAGCCGTCGTCCTTCAAATCGAACGGCGTATCCGTATCCGAGACCTTATTTGCGATGACGCGGGTGTTCTCGATCGCCTCGGGGAGATTGGGAAAAAGGGCTGCCATCTCGTCCCCCGATTTCATGTAGAACTCATGCGTCTGCATCTTCATGCGGGTGGGATCGTCGAGGGTGCGCTTCATCTGGATGCACATGAGTACATCCTGCATCTCCCAATCCTCTTTCTTCAAATAGTGCACGTCGTTGGTGGCGACGAGCGGAATGCCCGTCTCACGGGAAATGCGGATGATATCGGGCATGATCTGCTTCTGTTCGGGGATGCCGTGATCCTGAATTTCGAGGTAGAAATCCTCGCCGAAGAGTTCCTTGAAGTAGAGAGCGAACGCCTTCGCCTCGTCGTATTTTTTCTCCAAGAGAAGGCGTGGAATGCGCCCCGCAAGGCAGGCGGAAAGGCAAATGACCCCCTCGGTATGCTCTTTGAGGACGGTGTAATCGATGCGCGGACGGTAGTAATACCCGTCGACGAAGGCGAGCGAATCGAGCTGGACGAGGTTGATGTACCCCGCCTTGTTCTTCGCGAGGAGAATGAGGTGATCGGCGTGCTGATCGATACGGCTCTTGTAGTCGTCCACGACGTAAAATTCACACCCGATAATGGATTTGATGCCGTTTTTCTTGCATTTTTCGGCGAATTTCAGCGAGGCGTACATGTTGCCGTGATCGGTCACCGCGACGGTATCGATGCCGTTTTCCTTGCAGTGGCGGACGAGCTCGTCCACTTTGACGGCGCCGTCGAGAAGGCTGTATTCCGTATGAAGATGAAGATGGACGAAATCGGTCATTTTATCTCCTCATAGAGTTTCATGAGTTTTCTGAAACGGTGGTTAAGGCAGCTCTTGCTTACGCCGAGGCGTTCGGAAAGTTCGGATAGGGATAGGGTCGGCTCGGCGACGCGTGCCTTTGCCGCCTCTTGCAAAGGCTCGGATACGGCGGAGAGGACCCCCTTCTCTTCCAAAATGCGGAAGGCGTACACCTGCCCCGCACTCGCGATCGCGGCGCGGTCGGCATTCCCCGCCGTGCAGTTCTCCACCCGATTGCGGTTGTTGCTCCTTTCCCTCTCCTCGGTGACGCTCCACAGCCGTTCGAGGGAATTTTTCGCGCCGAGGACGGATAAAAAGTCGGAAATGCTCTCCCTGCTCTTGAAGTAGACGACGCTCCTCTCCCCGCGGGCAATGGGGCTTCCGATGAGTTGGAACATATCGAGCAGCCGCAAAAAATCGGAGGATATTTTCTCCTTGGCGAAGTCGACTTCGAGATGATAGCCCGTCTTGGTGCCCTCGCGGGGAAGGGTACAGCTTCCGCCGAACAGGAACGCCCCGCGAAGATAGGAAACGCCGCAACACTCCTCCGAGCCCTCCGAAGGGCCGTGCGCCCTCATCTTTTCGAGCATCTTCTTTGCCCCTTCCCCCTTGTAGGAAAAGGTGAGCTTGTCCTTCCCGTGCTTGGGATCTTTCACCGCCTCGACGAGCGTCAAGGGAACACCTAAACTTTCTTCGGCGAGACGAAGAAGATAGCGGGCGCAGAGCTCGCTCTCGCTCGTGAACGAAAAGAAGCCGTTCTCCTCATCGCACGCCCCGCACGTATCGAGCGCGGCACAGAGCGTCGCAAGGCGGCAACAGTCCTTTTCGGGAAACATCTTCAGAAGTTCCCGCTTGATCTCCCAAGTAAAGTTCGTGTTCAAAGGTGCTTTTTATACTCCGCAAAGCGGAAGGAAGGTGTCCTTCCGTCGATATTGTCGATACGATCGAGCGGGAATTCCACCCGCGCAAGCTGCTCTTCGACGAGCTTGGTATCCCCGATACGGCTCGGAGAATGCGCGTCCGAATCGATGACGAACCGCACCCCCGTTTGGGCGACGGCAAAGAGCTCTTCGTCCGAAAGATGCTGTTTTTTAGAATTGAGTTCAAGGTAAGTGCCGTGATCGCGGCAACACTTGGCGACTTCCACCGCGTCCGCAAATGCCAAATAGTTGAGGTGGGTGAGGATATCGACGGGGTTCTTCTCGATGGCGTTGATGTAGGCGCGGGTGGTGTAGTCGATATAGGCGCGGGAAGGCTTCGTGTGAAATCCGTGTTTGATCCATCCTCTCCAACCGAGCTTGGTATCCGAAGTCCTTTCATAGCGGATGAAGATATGGATCCCCGCAAGAAATACGTCGAAGTTCTCGTAATCGTCAGGCGTGAGATCGACAAGCCCCGAAACGCCGCGGATGTTGCATTCCATGCCCGCCAAAACGGGAATGGAGACGCGGCTTCTCGCCTCTTCGATCTCGTTGAGCCACTTCTTTGTCTCCTTCCGCTTGATGCCGCGGCAACGGTGCGAATAGCCGTGTTCGGTGATAGCAATAGCGGAAAGTCCGATCTCCTCCGCACGGAGCGCGTTTTCGAGCACGGTGGACTTCCCATCCGAATAGACGGTATGCGTATGATAATCTGCGGTAAGTTTCATTGGCTCTTCTCCGATATGTGCTCTACAAGGATCGTGCCCTGCTTTCAGAAAGGCGGAAGATAGCGGACCTCTTCATTGAGTTCGATGCCCGTCTTATTTTTCACGATCTGTTTGATATGTCCGATGAGACTGCGAACGTCCGAAGCCGTTCCGCCCTCGTTCAAAATAAAGTTCGCGTGCACGTGCGAGACGACCGCACCGCCCATCCTTTCCCCTTTCAGCCCGCACGCCTCTATGAGTGCGCCCGCCGAAATTTGGGGAGGATTTTTGAACACACAACCCATGCTCCTGCCCTTGGGGAGCCGAAGGCGGCGTTCGAGGAAGAACCGTTCCCGTGCGCGGATCGCCTTTTTATCGTCTGTTCCTGCTTTCAATAGAGCGCGTAGCACGACGATATTTTCCTGAAAAATACTCGATTTTACGCCGAATTTGCAGTCGTTTTGCGAAAAAACGCGCAGTTTTCCCCTTTCGACGGCGAGGACCTTTTGCACCGTCTCGCCGAAATACTTTTCGCGAACGCCCGCGTTCATGCAGATCGCGCCGCCCACCGTCATGGGGATCCCCGCGAAGGGCTCGAAACCCGTTAAAGCGTTCTCCCGCGCAAAGGCGAGAAGGGCCCCTCCCGTCGTTCCCGCGCCGACGAGAAGCCCGCCGTGCAAAGAACTCCCGTCTATTTTATCGAGCTTGACGACCGTTCCCGCGAAGTTGTTCTCGGAAGGGAGCACGTTCGCCCCCGCGCCGAGAACGAAGTGCGGGATATTTTCGCTTTCGAGCAAGCGGAAGAGTTTCGCCGCCTCAAAGACGCTTCGGGGATGGGCGCACGCCTCGGCTACCCCGCCGCACCCGATCGTCGTATGGCGGGCAAGGGAGAAGTTTTCCTCCAAGAGAAGGTTCGGCATCCTTTCCCGCAAAACCGCATAAACGCCCAATTTTCATGCTCCTTCTATCTTATCATATTTCGCCGCGAATTTCAAACGGTTTTCAAAAGTTTCCCGAGATTTTTTGCATCCGACTGAGAATGTGCCATATCGAGCACCGTCTCGCGCTCTTTTTCGGAGGAAAACAGGTCGGGGGTCAAGGTGCCTTCCTCGTTTTCAAAGGGCAGCATGCCGATCGAGGGAAGTTCCGTTTTCGTGCGCTCGGAGAGGAGTTCTTCCACAAAGGCTTTCCCCTCTTCCCGAAAGAGGGAAACGCAGTCGTAAAGGTCGCAATAGGCGGGCAGAACGCGCTCATAAACCGCAACGCCCCGCGTTTGAAAGCGAAACCGATCGCGCTGCGTTCCCAAAAGGTAGCGGTACTCCCCCGCGAGGAAGGAAGTGTACGCCTCGGACGAAGGCAGTTCTTCGCCCTCGATCCCATCTATCGCCGCCGCGACGGGCGCGAGGTTGTTTTTCCCGCATGAGATCGCCGTTTTCCCCTCTTTATCGAAATTCTCTTCCATGCAGAAAAGCATGTATTCCCCGCGGCACCAAGGAAAAGCGAGCGTCTCCCCTTCCGCACTCGCGCCCTCAAAGTTGTAGGGAAGCGGGAGAGAAAACTTCTTCGCGGACGGAAGCCCGACACCGTACGATAGGACGGCGGGATAATTCCCCGCGGAAAACGCCGCTTCCGCGCCTTCCGAGGTATAACTTACCACATGGTAGTATATGTCGGGATCTTCCGACATGAGACGCTTCGCGACCCGTTCGAGAAAAGCGGTGCGCGACCCCTTTCCCCCTTCGAAGGTGTCGACGTTCCACACCTCGACAAGTTTCTTTTCCGCGGGCACAGCCGAACGCGGCGCGGGGTAAAAAAGCAGGGACACAAGCACCGCGCCGACGAGCACAAACGGCAAAATTCGCAAAACGATTTTTGCGGCTTTCATCGGTTATGATTATGCGAAAAGCCTTCAAATATATGATAAGAGGGGGTACATTCCTGCACCCCCTCGCGTCTTTCCTCACCGCGTTTCGGGGAAGAAAGACGCTCTATTTTGAAGCGGTTCCCCGCTCCTTTCAGCATGCGGAACTATAAGAACTTTATGCACGGACTTACCGATATTTTTTGAATATGATTTGACGAATTTTCATTCCGCAAAACCGACCCGCCCTTCCCTCTTGTAACAAGGGAAGGGCTTCCGAACGATTTGAAATTTTTTATCTCTTGCAAAAGCTGTCGCAGCAGGTGCAATATTCGCAGTCGCAGGTGTTGCCCACATGGATCTTCGAAAGTTCGCACTGCATGCCGTCGCGGTTGAACCTGCATTCGGTCACTCCGCACGAAACGCCGCTGTTGATTTTCTGTTCCATACTCTCCTCCTTGCTTTCAGTTTGGCCGAATGCGGAAAAAATATCCCCGAAAGCATTGACAAATGAATTTTCTCCATGTAAAATGAAATCAGGAGGCGCAACATGAAAGTCATCCTCAAAGCAGACGTAAAAGGCACAGGCAAAAAGGGCGACGTGATCGAAGTATCGGACGGGTTCGCCAAGAACTATCTCTTCAAAAAAGGACTTGCGGAGATCGCGACTTCGGGCGGGATCAACGAGATCCACCAAAGAAAGAGCGCGGACGCGTTCCACCATGCGGAGAACGTGAAGGCGTTGAAGGAGCTCGCCGCACGCCTCAACGATACGGGCGTGACTGTCCCCATCCGCGCGGGCGAAAACGGCAAGGTGTTCGGCTCGGTGACGACGGCGCACATCGCCGCTGCCCTCAAAGAAGAGGGTTTCGAGGTCGATAAAAAGCGCATCACCCTGAAAGAACCCATCAAAAACGTGGGGACCTTCGAGGCGGAAGTTCGCTTCATGGAGGGCGTTGCTTCCAAGATCAAAGTCAACGTCGTGGCACTGTAATTCCTCTGTATAATGCGTCCGCCCGCAGGAATGCGGGCGGACTTTTCATATTTTCGATTTTCTTGACTTTGAAATTTTCGTCTATATTCCGAAATCTCATTTTGCGGACGTTCCGTAGTAGGCGTTCAAGTACATTTGCTTGATCTCGGAGATGAGCGGGTATCGGGGATTGCTGCCCGTGCACTGGTCGTCGAACGCCGCTTCGGACATCTCGTCGAGCTTTGCAAGGAACTCCTCCTCCGTCGCCTTCCCTTTTAACGCCTCCGCGATCGTCGCGGGAAGATGCAACGTCTTTTGCAACTTCTTCAACTCTTTGATGAGCCCTTCGACGAGGGTGGCATCGTCCTTCCCCTTCACCCCCAAGAGCCGTGCGACGTTTGCGTACCGCGCCTGCCCCTGCGGATAGGCATACTGCGGGAAGGTCCCCATCTTGGCGGGTGCCTCCGCGCTGTTGAAGCGGATGACCTCTTCGAGCATGAGGGAATTGGCAACGCCGTGCGCGATGTGGAAATACGCGCCGAGCTTATGCGCCATCGAATGGCATACGCCGAGGAAGGCGTTCGCGAACGCCATACCCGCCATCGTAGCGGCATTGGCGACCTTTTCCCGCGCTTCGGGGTCGTTCGCGCCCTTCTCAAAGGCGCGGGGAAGATAGGTGAACAGGGTTACAAGTGCCTCTTTCGCGATCCCGTCGGTGAATTCCGTCGCCATCGTCGAGGCGATCGCCTCCAAGGCGTGGCTCACCGCGTCGATGCCGGAGGCGGCAGTCAATCCTTTGGGGATATTCATCATGAGGTCCGCGTCGACGATCGCCATGTTCGGAAGAAGGGCGTAGTCCGCGAGCGGATACTTTTGCCCCGTCTTTTCGTCGGTGATGACAGCGAAGGGCGTGACTTCGCTCCCCGTGCCCGCCGTGGTGGGAATGGCGACGAACAACGCCTTTTTCCCGAGGGACGGGAACTTGTAGACGCGTTTGCGGATATCCGAGAAGCGCATCGCCATATCGGCAAAGTCGACTTCGGGATGTTCGTACAGCATCCAAATGATCTTCGCCGCGTCCATGGGCGAACCGCCGCCGATCGCGATGATCACGTCGGGCGCGAATTCGCGGACGCGCTCCACCCCTTCCATGGCAGAGGCGAGCGTCGGATCGGAGGGAACATCGAAGTACTCCGCATGCACGATCCCCTCCGCATCGAGAACGGATGTGACCTTTTCCGCATAGCCGCTCTCGAAGAGGAATTTATCCGTCACGATAAAGGCGCGTTTTTTATTGTACTCCTCTTTGAGTTCTTTGAGGGCAACGGCGAGACAGCCGCGCTTGAAATAGACCTTTTCGGGTGCTCTGAACCAAAGCATGTTCTCCCTCCTTTCCGCTACCGTCTTGATGTTGATGAGGTGCTTCACTCCGACGTTCTCCGAAACGGAATTGCCGCCCCAGCTCCCGCAACCGAGCGTCAAGGAAGGCGGGAATTTGAAGTTATACAGGTCCCCGATCCCGCCGTGGGACGAGGGCGTGTTGACGACGACGCGGCACGTCCGCATGACTTCGCGGAAATATCCGAGCTTCTTCCCCTCCGTCACCGTGTTGAGATAGACGGAAGAGGTGTGCCCGAGCCCGCCGTCGCGAACGAGCCGATCCGCTTTCTTCACCGCGTCCTCAAAGTCCTCCGCGCGGTACATCGCGAGCACGGGCGAGAGCTTTTCGTGCGCGAACTCTTCGGAAAGGTCCACGCTCTCCACTTCGCCGACGAGAACTTTGGAACCAGAAGGAACTTCGAATCCCGCGAGATTTGCGATCTTTTCGGCGGACTGACCCACGATGCGCGAGTTGAGCGCACCGTTGATGATGATGGTTTTGCGGACTTTCTCCGTCTCTTCCGCCGTCAAAAAGTACGCCCCGCGCAGCTGCATTTCGGCTTTGAATTGATCGTAAACTTCCTTCACAACGATCACGGACTGTTCGGAAGCGCAGATCATGCCGTTATCAAACGTCTTGGAATGCAGAATGGAAGAGGCGGCGAGGCGGATATCGGCGGAGGAGTCGATGACGGCGGGCGTGTTTCCCGCACCTACGCCGAGGGCAGGCTTCCCGGAAGAATACGCCGCCTGCACCATGCCCGCGCCCCCCGTTGCGAGGATGAGATCGCACTCGCGCATCACCATTCCCGATAAAGGGACGTTGGGCGAATCGATCCACCCGATGATATCTTCGGGTGCTCCCGCCTTCACTGCCGCTTCCAACACGATCCTCGCCGCTTCCACCGTCGACTTTTTGGCGCGGGGATGGGGCGAAATGATGAGCCCGTTCCGCGTTTTCAAACAGAGTAGGCACTTGAAGATGGCGGTGGACGTGGGGTTGGTCGTCGGAATAATGGCGGCGATCACGCCGATGGGCTCGGCGATACGGGTGTATCCGAACGCCTCGTCGTACTCAATGACACCGCACGTCTTGGTGTTTTTATAGGCGTTGTAGATGTACTCCGATGCGTAATGGTTCTTGATGACCTTGTCCTCGACGACCCCCATGCCCGTCTCCTCGACGGCGAGTTTGGCAAGCGGGATCCGCGCCCTGTTCGCGGCGAGCGCGGCACGGTAGAAGATCTCGTCTACCTGCTCCTGCGAGTAGTGCGAGAATTTCTCCTGTGCGGCGCGGACGCGGGCAAGGAGTTTTCCGAGCGATTCTTCATCGTTTACGATCAGATCCTTCATACTTCCTCCGCTCAATCGAGTGCGGAAAGCTGCGCCTCGATCTTTCGCTTCATATCGAGATATTTATCCTTTTTCGCCTGTTCGTCCTCCACGAGCTTTTTGGGAGCTTTGGCGACGAAATTCTTGTTGTTGAGCTTGCCCTCCGCGCGGGCGATCTCGCCGAGCACGCGGTCGAGTTCCTTATTCAGGCGGGCGCGTTCCGCTTCGAGGTCGACAAGCTGCCCGAGCGGGACGAAGAGCTGCCCGATCTCGCAGACTTTGGAGACGGGCTTCTCCCCCGCCGCACTGCCGTTTTCGATGAATTCGACAAAGTCCACCCCCGCAAGCCGCTGAATGGAAGCCCTGTTCACGCTGACGAGCCGCTTTTCCTCGGTGACAAGGTAGAGCGGGATCTTCTTGGAAGGCAGGCAGCCGACTTCCACCTTCATCGCGCGGACGGCTTTGATGAGCCCGATCACCCCTTCGAACGCCTTGGCTTCCTTCTTGTAGGAGAGCTTGGTGTTGTAACGGGGATAGTCCTGCAACATTAAAGTGCCCTTTCCCGCGGGAAGATATCCGTAGATCTCTTCGGTGACGAAGGGAATGAAGGGATGCAGGAGTTTGAGGATATTTTCGAGCACGAAGAGAAGCACGCCGAGCGTTGCCCTCTTCTTCTCCTCGTCGCCGCCGTAGAGGGCGGGCTTGGAGAGTTCGATATACCAATCGCAGAAGTCGTTCCACACAAAGTCGGTGAGTTTATCCGCCGCGATGCCGAGGTCGTACTTTTGAAGGGACAGCGTCACCTCGCGCACCGTAGACATGAGGCGGGAGATGATCCACCGATCCGCGGGTTGCAGACGGATCTTGTCGATAGAAGGAACGGCGACGTTCGCATTCATCAGCACGAAACGGGAGGCGTTCCACAGTTTGTTGATGAAGTTGCGGGAGGCTTCCACCTTCGCCTCGGTGAAGCGGGTATCGTTGCCGGGGGCGACCCCCGTCACGAGGGACAGGCGCAAAGAATCCGCGCCGTACTTTTTGATGACTTCCAAGGGATCGATGCCGTTTCCGAGCGATTTGGACATCTTCCTGCCCTGTTCGTCCCGCACGAGTCCGTGGATGAGCACGTCGCGGAAGGGAACCTTCCCCGTGTGTTCGATCCCCGAGAACATCATACGCATGACCCAGAACGGGATGATATCGTACCCCGTGACGAGCACGTCCGTCGGGTAGAAATATTCGAGATCCTTTGTCTTTTCGGGCCAACCGAGGGTAGAGAAGGGCCATAAAGCGGAAGAGAACCATGTATCGAGCACGTCCTCGTCGCGGTGAAGATGACTGCTTCCGCACTTGGGGCAGACGGTGGGATCTTCCCTCTCGCAGATGACTTCACCGCAGTCGTCGCAGTACCAAACGGGAATGCGGTGCCCCCACCAAAGCTGACGGGAAATACACCAATCGCGGATATTTTCGAGCCAATTGTAGTAGATCTTCGCGAAACGATCGGGCGTGAATTTGGTCGTACTCTTCATCACCGCGTCGATTGCGGGCTTGGCGAGCGGTGCCATCTTGACGAACCACTGTTTGGAGACGATGGGTTCCACCGTCGCGTGGCAGCGTTGGCAATGCCCGACGTTGTGCGCGTGCGGCACGATCTTTTCGAGCAGTCCCCTCTCCTTCATGGCGGAAACGACGCGCTTCCTCGCCTCATACCGATCGAGCCCGACGTATTCCCCCGCCTTTTCGTTCATCGTGCCGTCGTCGTTCATCACGCGGATGACGGGAAGATTATGGCGGGTGCCCACTTCGAAGTCGTTGGGGTCGTGCGCGGGGGTGATCTTCACCGCGCCCGTGCCGAATGCGGGATCGACGTACTCATCCGCGACGACGGGAATGGGGCGTTCTGCAAGCGGAAGGATGACCGTCTTACCGATCAGAGAGGCATAGCGGCTGTCCGAGGGGTGAACGGCGACGGCGGTGTCGCCGAACATCGTTTCGGGGCGGGTCGTCGCCACGGTAACATAGCCGCTCTCC
>CANPWF010000045.1 GCA_947581885.1 uncultured Clostridia bacterium | reverse complement strand
TGGCCCCATGGTCAAGCGGTTAAGACACCACCCTTTCACGGTGGTATCATGGGTTCGAATCCCGTTGGGGTCACCAATCGCGGTCCCAACAGAACCCGCAAGGTTCTGTTGGGACCCTTGTATTAATTATTTCAATGGACGATTCCAATCAATCTCTATGGGTCAGAAGCCCAATTATCCGTACATTTGACTTGACGATGATGGTATGATATAATTCTTATAGAATCAAACGCGATACGGAAGGACCGAACAGGAGGGTTGCTCCCGATACCGCTCAAGAAGACAAATCGGGACAAAGGAAAATCAGAATGAATAAAAAGATCGATGAGATGTTGAAAGACGGTCCGGAGCAAAGAATAGTGGTTGGAGCCATCGTCGAACATCTAATAAACAAGGGCTGGTCAATCAACCAAATGTATTTCGGAAAAAAAGAATGGAAGATTCCCAAGGTACCCTCCGAAGCCTCCAAAAGAGAAAAGGGCAGCCCATTCGAGTATTTTCCCGTCGACATCGCTGTATTTGATAGCGAAAAAAACTGCGGCGATTATCGGCATCTGTTATTCATTATCGAATGCAAACAGCCAAAGATCGATGCCGGGCTCCAACAGCTTGAAACTTACTTGTCTCTCGAACCTCATGCAAAACTCGGAGTTTGGGTGAATAGTGCCGATATGACCGCCCAAGCACTATTTGTCTATAAAGATGCCAAAGGTCTCAGTTATCCCAAGAAATCGACCGTAAGTTCCCTCCCTTCGTTTGGATCTGCCATCGCTCCAAATGCGACAGAATTACGTTTTAAGGATTTGTTGGTCCCCTCAAAAGATACATTATACCGTGTGTTTTCCGAAATTTTGGACGTTATCGTAGCGCAGGACGGAAACGTGACAAGACGGGAAGACCAATTAGACCAATTATGTAATCTTATCCTACTTAAACTCGATAGCGATAAACAAGGCAAAATTGATGTGGAGAAAGAAGTATACTTTCATCAATTTGCTACAGAAAAAGGAACGGCCAAATATATAAAAGAGAAATTTTCGGCGTTCATAGATGTTTATCCGGACATCTTCGTATCCAATTCCGATAAAGAGATTCGTTTCGATGATTCTACAATTCATGAAGTTGTAGATAAGATTTCGAAATTCAATTTTATCGATATCGGAGCCGACACCGTTTCCATTGCCTTTCAAACGCTTCGAAGTGCCGCCTTAAAGCAAGAGGAAGGGCAATATTTCACTCCCGCACAGGTCATTCAAGCCTCCTTAAAATTGATGGATCTCTCTTTGAACGACATCATAATCGATCCCGCATGCGGGACAGGTGGCTTTCTAGTTCAGTGCTTGGTTGAACTCAAAGATCGATTTCCCAATGAAGAGAAGGAAATTTCGAGATGGGCGCAGTTGCACTTGTTTGGTATAGATAAAGATGCAATAGGAATTAAATTAACAAAAGCCATCATGCAAATATTAGGGGACGGTTCAGCACATTGTGTTCGAGGTGATAGCGTTTTAACACATACCTGGGACACGAAATATCCTCATTTACTATCAAACAATTTCAAAAACGGAAGATTTACTAAAATCTTCACTAATCCCCCTTTTGGCACTTCGCTGAAAATCAAATATTCTGATGCAAAAAAAGCATCATTAAGTATTATTGAATACGTTAGACAGGGTCAAGAGATAGAACTTGGTCTTGCAATGTTTAACAGGTGTTGCGATTTGCTGAAGGCCGGGGGGCAAATGTGCATTGTCCTTCCCGAAACATATTTCTTTTCTCCGTCGTATAAGTATGTGCGGGAATGGGCCAAAAGCAGGCTAAAGCCCATATGTGTAGCAAATGTTCCCATGGATGCCTTTCAAGGATTTTGCCGCGCAAAAACAAATCTCTATGTCTTTGAAAAAATTAGTGAGACAGGCGAGAATTTCGACTTTGAACACGACCTTGTTACCTTTTTGAACCCGCAGACATGTGGGATTTATAAGAATGGAAGCGATCGATACGTCGTCGATGCCGGCGGAAATCGCACCGACATAATTGACAACGAACTCTTAGATGCCGCAATGGAATATTCAAACCAACCGCAAATGTTTCCTCGGATCCCTATATCGCAAATATACCAAAATGATATTCTCGTGCCAAGTTATTACGATTGCAAAATCGAAACGGAGTTCCAAGCTCTTTTGAAAAACAACGATTTGGAACCCATTTCTATCGGCCAACTTTGTGATGACGGCTATTTAACAGTTTTACCGGGTCACGGAAGCCCAAGTAACGATTTACGGAACGGCTCTGTTCCATACGTTAAAGTCTCCGATATAAGAAATCTGCGGGTCAATGTAAATCCTACAAATTTGATTCCGCTTGATTTGGCAAAAAAATTTTGGAGAACTCCTTCGGGGACAAGCAACCTGCAGCCATGGGATTTGCTTTCTCCGAGTAGGGCAAGTAGCAATATCGGTGAATTCGCCATTTTAATGCCGGGAGAAGAGCAAATCGTTTTGACCAAAGAAGTGTTCGTTTTCCGCATACAAAAGAACGACCAAGGATATACCCCGTTTTATCTTTTATGGGCACTTTCATTGGCGGCAGTACGCAATCAATGGAGAAGAATCACATTGATGCAAACAAATAGAGAAGACGTGGGATCAAGATATAGGGAAATTAAAATTCCAAAACCTAAATCAGTCGAATGGGCACATGCTGTATCCGCGCCCTTCCAAAAGTACTTCGAAGGAATTGCAAGCGAAAAGCAACAATTTATCGAGGAGACTTCTGGTGATGGATTCCATTATATTGCAACGGTAAGTGCGTTTTGTAAGCATCTTAACTGATGGCATTTCGCATTCGCTGTCCCAAAGTGCAGATATAAATAACTGCTATAAGAGGTCTGCGTCGAAAAATATTTTTATAAAAATGAAGCGTTCTTAAAATGGGATGGTTGTTCTATTGAGGTTGCACTCGAGTCATCATAGGGGTTTCGTACACATACGAAGCCCTCTTTCAGGCGGTTCAGAAACCATTTCCCGAAGAATGCGGGGATATCGCACCTTCTGCTCACGCTCAAGATCATTTCCTCTCTCCGAGAATTATGATACCTTCTCCGCCCAAAATGTCAATTCGTTTGATAGAAAATTACCCAAAGTATCGTTCAGAGAATTGAAAAAGCGAAACAAAGACAAACCCTCGCTGCGCTGAGAACGCGGGTTTATTTTTATGTTCCCATGCCGATGCGCATGCGCGGAGACGTGCCGGGGAGGGCGTTACGGGATGAAGTCCAAAGAGAAGAGGTCGCTCGTCGTGTAGGCGGGGTCCCACGCCCCGAGGCCCGTGTAGCGCACGCCGCAAATATCTCTGTCCACCCGTATCTTGTAAAGACGGAGGATATTCTCCTCCTCCCGCGCGAGGGGAAACCATGTTCCGTCCGAAGAGAGCGCGTCCAAACAAAACTTTTTCGTGAGGCGGGGCGGGACGATCGCCCGTTCCCGCTCCTTCGGGATATGGCACCGCTGGGGGTACATTTTGAGATCCTTGCTCTTTTGGCAGGTCCGCGCGATGTCGTCGTCAAAGAGAAGGCGGACGGCACCAACATGCGTCCTTTCGAAGCGGAAGCACACCTCCTTCCCGAGGGGGAAGCGCACGGCGGGTGCCGCGAACTCTCGCTCTTCGCCGTTGAAGAGGGCGGCTTTTTCTTTGTCCGTCAAATCGTTTTCGGAGGAAAGCAGAATTGGGGAGAGAACGCGGGGGGTGCGGAGGAGGTAGCAGTCGTCGTCCCGCAGTGCCTGTTTGAGCTCGGCCGCATGGCCGCCGACCTCCCCGAAGCCACAGCAGTATTTCATGGCGAGGGACACGCCCGTCCCCACCGCCTGTCCGAGGAGGGCGCACGTCGCCATCACGCGGGTGGAAGAGAGGGCAAGGTGGGTCACGCTGATGTTCCGCCCCGCAAAGTCGAGGTTTTCAAAAGCCTCGGTGTAGAGGCACCGCCACGGGATAGCGTACGGCCCCGGAATGGGGTGGAAGGTGTTCGGCTTTACGCCGCCGAAGAAGCCGCGCGGATCGTGGTCATCCATCGTCCAGCCGCCGTAGGCGATCTCGTCCTCGAACGCCCGCCCTTCTTCGATGTCCCTTTGGCTCAAGACGTATGCGCCGCGATACCGCCTTGTCTCGCGCTTGGCGGGGTAGTAGCCCACGAAGTCGAGGTCCCAATTTTCCGCATCGTAGATGCCGCTGTTCTTGATATAGTCCCACACGCCATAGACATCCGCAAGGAGCTCCTTTTGGATCTCCTCCGCATCGCGCAAGGTGTCGCGGGTGCCGCCCCGCTCGATCCACCAGAAGTTATTCGCGGTGAACCCCGTGCGCTTCTCGGTGTTGAGACGGTAACGAAACTCCGTGGGGTCTATCTTGCGTGCGAAGGCGGGAGGATCGTAGCGGACTGGCCCGTCCGTCTCCCGCGCCTGCAAAAGGACGCTGTTGCCCATCGTATAGGGGTCGGGCAGTTCCCGCCCGAGCGATTCGCCGTACTCCTCCGCACTCTCCCTGCCCTTCATCACGGGGACGGGAAGCACGTCTGCGAGCACGCTGTCCCCCGAGCAGTCGGCAAAGAGCTTCGCCTTTATGTAGAGTTTGGTGTACGTCGTCGTCTGAAATGCCTCGAGGGAGAGGATGCGCCGCCCCTCGTATACGGCACCCGTGCAGACGGTGTTGAGGTATAGCGCGATATTGGGTTCTTCCATGATCAAATTGCGCAGCACCGCGTCCCACATGGGATAATTCATGTCGGGATTGAGATGTGCATTTTTGAGGGCGATCTCTTCGAGGATCCCTCCCTCGCGGTAGGCGGGGAAGCGGTCGCTCGCGCCGCAGACCCACATGCGCACCTCGCTCGAGGCGTTTCCGCCGAGGACGGGCCGATCGTGGATGAGACACACTTTTACCCCTCTCCTTGCCGCGGCGACTGCCGCCGAGATGCCCGCAAGCCCCGCGCCGATGACCGCGAGATCGCATTCCGCTTGTTTTTCGGGGAACATTTCCGCCTCCTTTTGCCTTTTCGGCAAATCCGCATTTTGCGGAAAATGCCTCTGTTCCTTCTCCGATTTTATAATAGTATATTATCACCCCCCCCCGTCAAGTTTTTCGAGCGATTTTTTCGGGTGCTTCTCCCAAATTTTTTTCATTCCCCGCCCCTCTTGGCTCCCCCTCGAGGGGGAGCTGGCACGCCCCGCCCTTGGGGCGTGACAGAGGGGGTGTGAGTGTACGCAACTGTATTTGCTTTTCCGAATCCCTGTGCTCAATAACAATATTCTGCTCCGAAGAAGTTTTTCTTTCAATACTTTTCGAAGAACCCCTCCCGAACCCTCGGACTATCCGAGAGGTTTTTTGTTATGATAAAACGCGCCGAATAGGCGCGTTTTGTATTTGATCGGAAGAATCCGTTCAACTGTGCGGGAGAAGGTCGAGAAGGGTGTATTTGGATAGGAAATCATTCACCGTCTCGTCGAGGGCGCGCCAGACGGGGAGGGTCGGGCAGGTGGCGGCGCGGGGACAATCTGCGTCTTTCCCGCCCGTGCAGTCGGTGGCGGCGAGGGAATTCTCCGTCACGCGGAGCACTTCGGCGAGGGAATAGTCCCGCGGGTCTCTCGTGAGCCTGTATCCGCCGCTCTTCCCCCTCGCGCTCTCAACAAAGCCCGCCTTCACCAAGGTGTTTACGATGGCTTCGGCATATTTGAAGGGGACTTCCTCCTTTCCCGCAAGCTCCCGAAGGGGAACGCTTCTTTCCTCCCCCACCAAGCCCGCCATGAGGCGGAGGGCATATCTTCCCCGTGTGGAGATGATCATTCCTCTTCCCCGTCGTGTGCGCAGTGTTCGCACTTGAACTGCGATCCGTCGTAGGGGATGTTGTTCTTCTTGTAATAGTCGAGAATGGCAGCCTGCACCGCCTGTTCGGCGAGCACCGAGCAGTGCATCTTATAGGCGGGAAGCCCGTCCAACGCCTCGGCGACCGCTTTATTGGTGAGCGTCAACGCCTCGGAAATGGGTTTGCCCTTGATCATCTCCGTCGCCATCGAGCTCGAAGCAATCGCACTGCCGCAACCGAACGTCTCGAATTTGACATCGACGAGGATCCCGTCCCGCACTTTGATGTACATCTTCATGATATCGCCGCACTTGGCGTTGCCCACTTCCCCCACGCCGTCCGCGTCCTCGATGACCCCGACGTTGCGGGGATTGCGGAAATGGTCCATGACTTTTTCGCTGTATAGAGACATCTCTTTTCTCCTTCTTTTCGTTGAAATTTACAGAATGTATTGCCGTTTTCCCTCTTTGAGGTCCCGCCAGACGGGGGAGAAACCGCGGAGATATTCCACCACTTCGGGGATGACTTTCAAAAGATATTTTATCTCTTCCTCGGTATTCTCCATGCCGAGGGTGAGGCGGAGGGACCCGTGCGCCACGTCGTGCACTCTGCCGATCGCAAGGAGCACATGGGAAGGGTCGAGCGAGCCCGACGTGCAAGCCGAACCCGACGAAGCGCAAACGCCCTTGTCGTCGAGAAGAAGTAAAAGGCTCTCGCCCTCGATCCCCTCGAAGCAGAAGCTGACGTTCCCGGGGAGCCGCTTCTCCTTATCCCCGTTCAACGCACTGTGCGGAATAGAAGAGAGGCCTTCAATGAGTTCATCTCTTAAAACGGTGAGCTTTTTCCCTGCCGCGGGCATT
This sequence comes from uncultured Clostridia bacterium, assembly GCA_947581885.1. Classification (GTDB taxonomy): domain Bacteria; phylum Bacillota; class Clostridia; order Christensenellales; family Borkfalkiaceae; genus Gallimonas. The sequence goes on along the minus strand of CANPWF010000045.1, from coordinate 4,533 downwards.
TCGGAAATTGCCTCTTCGAGGGCGACGGTCATCGCGGCGACGGCGGGAAGGTCCTCGGTCCCCGCGCGTTTCCCCCTCTCCTGCGCACCCCCTTCGATGAGGGGAGAGAGCGGAACGCCCGTCCTCGCATACAGCACCCCAACGCCGCGCGGCCCGCCGAACTTGTGCGCGGACACGGAGAGGTAATCGCACCCGATCTCCTTCACGTTGACGGGAATGTGCCCCACCGCCTGCACCGCGTCGGTATGGAAGAGAATGTGTTTCTCTTTGCAGAGAGCCGCGATCTCCTTGACGGGTTGTATGGTGCCGATCTCGTTGTTGGCGAGCATCACCGAGCATAAGCAGACGCTCTCGTCGAGAACAGCGGCAACGTCTTTCGGGTCCACGATCCCCTTCTCTCCCACGGGGAGAAGGACAACGCGGAAGCCCTCCTTTTCGAGCGTTTCGAGGGGATGAAGGACGGCATGGTGTTCGATCGCGCTCGTGACAATGGTCTTTTTCCCCTTCTTCGCGCCGAAGCGGGCGGCGGAGAGGATCGCCTGATTGTCCGCTTCACTCCCCCCCGAAGTGAACACGATCTCGCGCGGCTGTGCCCCCAAAATGTGCGCGACGCGGGCGCGGCAATCTTCCAAAACCTCTTTCGCCCGCTGTCCGCACGAGTGCAGGGAAGAGGGATTCCCGTAAAAATTTTTCGCCGTCTCCTCGTAGGCGCGGAGGGCGCACGCCCTCATCTTCGCCGTTGCGGCGTTGTCGGCATAGACAAACATGGTGACTCCTTTTGTATTTCCTATCAAAAACATAGGAATTATAGCACGCGTATCTCTCCCTGTCAAGCGTTTTACGGATTTTCTCGGACGAGAAGTCTCCCTGCGGCGGAGCGGGAAAATACGCCCCTCTCTTCCCCGTAGGAAATGCACCCCTTTACAAAGAGGGTAAAATCCTCGCCCTCGACGTGCAGGACCCGTTTCAGAAGTTCCACCGCCTCGTCCTCGGACAGGGAGACGTTCTCATGCAGTGCCCCTTTCACGGCGGAGACGATCTCATAGGCGGAAAAGTCCTCCGCCGCCCTCCCGATCCCCCCGCTGTCAATGCGGAGTTTGGCGGGAAGAAGGGGCTTTTGCCCGCTGTAAAAGTAGCCCACGCCCGCCGCGCGGTCGAAGGGGAAACGGCAACCGTCGATGAGGCGGTCGATCCTCTTTTCGATCTCTTCCCCGCCGCCCGTTTGAAGCAGTTCGATACAGCGGGTTTTGAGGAAGGAACGGGAGATGGGACCCTCGACGGCGACGATACGGCGGAGCCTTTCCTCGATCTCCCCGTCGCGCACGTCGGAGGGGAGCAGTCCGTCCGCCCGCCGAAACCGCGCCTTCCGATAGGGTCTGCAATACGCTTTCAGCCATTCCTCGGCGCGGCTCCTGCCGCTCAATTCATCTGATTTCTCTTTGAGGCGGGAGATCACCCCCGCTTTGTCTCGGATCCATTCCACCGCCCCGACGCGCTCGATGTTCCACCCCGCCCGCGTGAGGAGCCGTTCGACGTTCGCCTCGTCCTCAAACGAAAATTTCCGCCCGCCGTCCAAAAGGATCCCGAGAAGGTAACCTTCGTTCTTCGGATCGAGCACGGCGAGATCGACGGTGAAGTCGGAAGTCCCCACGGCGTGACGGCAACGGTAGCCGAATTTTTCCAGCTCCTCCCCGATCGCCTCGGAGAGCGCGGTGAGATTCCCCTCGCGGGGGAGAACATGGGTGCCGCGGGCGGCGTATTTGAGGAAGGAACAGAGGTCCGCCGCCCCGCCCGAAGCCTTCCCTTGAAAAGCATGCACGGGGAAGGAAGAGAACACAAGCATCTCTTCCCTCGCCCGCGAGAGGGCGACGTTGAGCCGACGGCTCCCTCCTGCGCGGTTGAGCGGACCGAAATTGCGGGAGAGTTTCCCGTCCGCAGAGGGTCCGTAGCACACCGAGATGAGCACGACATCCCGCTCGTCCCCCTGCACGTTTTCGAGGTTCTTGCAAAAGAGAGGTTCTTTTCTTTCGTACGCCCGTGCGCGAAGTTCTTCCGAAGAGAGCTTTTCGAGGAGCAGCTTTTCGATAAGTTTTTGCTGTGCCTCGGAGAAGGTGACAACGCCCATGCTCTTATGTTTGAGCTCTTCGTCCTGCAAACGGCGCACAATTTCATCGGTGAGCTTTTCCGCCTCGATCAAATTGGTTTTGGTGCCGCCGCGATCGTACACCCCCTCCGCGGCGATCAACCGCACCCTGCTTTTCCCGTCGCACGGGGGAACGGTACGCAGGCGGTTCTCGTAATACATCGCATTGGAGAAGGAGATAAGGCTCTCGTGCTTGCTCCGATAGTGCCATATCAGCCGCTTTTCGGGGAAGCCGAGAAGGAGAAGATCGTCGAGCACGCTCGTCCTTCCCTCCCCCGCACGGAAGAAGGAAGTGGGCGGGAGCTGTTTGGGGTCCCCCGCCGCCACCACCGCTCTGCCGCGGGCAACGGAAGGGAGCGCGTCCTCCGTTGTGAGCTGGGAAGCCTCGTCGAATACGACAAGATCGAATCGTTCCTCGGCGGGCAAAAACCGCGATACGGAGGCGGGGCTCATCAGAAGGCAGGGGGCGAGAACGCCGATCGGGATCTCCCCCGAAAAGAGAGCGGAAAGATCGTGTTTTTCCGCCCCCATCCTCACAAAATGAGCCTCGATCGCCCCGCATTCCTCCGCCTTCGGAAGGCGGGAAAGGAGCTTTGTTTGAAGGGCTTTTCTTGCCGCTTCGTGAAGTTTTTCTTCCGCTTGAAGATAGGCGTTTTCAAGTTCGCGCTCATTTTTTCCTGTGAGGAGCGGAAGGTCGGATCGCAGTCTTTTCTCCAAATACGCCCGCGCCCGCTCTTTTTCGTAGCTTGCGAGCGCGTCCTCTTCGTCGAGCCCTTCGGGGGGCACAAGAAAGCGAACGCCCGATCTCCGAAGGGCAAGTTCCATGCGGCAAAGATCGCAGGCGCGGGGGAGAAGATCGAGCCGTTCGAGAAATTTTCCCGCCCGATCGGAGAGCTCGTCCGCCGTCCCGTATTGCTCCGTTTGCACGGTCTGCTCCCACGTCCTCATCGCGGCGTACAGCCCCTCCGCCGCCCTTTTCGTCCCTTCGAGCACGGCGAGCCCTTCCCCCTCCTGCATGCGGGCAAGCGCGGCGGAAAAGGCGGGAAGATCGAGGGGCGAAAACACCGTGTGAAGGAGCCGAAGTTCCCCCTTCCCTTTGAGCACCCGACGGCAAAACCGCCAATCGGAGAGCCTGTTTACAAGTTCGACGAGCTCGTCGAGCGCGGAGAGCGGAAAGGGACGGGCGCGTTGCCCGAACGCCGCAGAGAAGAGCGCGAACGCCGCCTTGAAGTGCCGCACTTCGAGAAGGACTCCCCTCGCCCCGTGCAAGACCCCTTCGCGAAAGGACTCGGAAAATTCGGTTCGCCCCACCTTGATCTCCCCGCATTCCCGCGCGGCGGCGACGGCGGAGCGGACGAGCGGGCTCACATCTTCCCCATAAAAAGCCACCTCGACGGCGGGCGGAATATTGCGATGAAGGAGAATTTTCTCCGCCGCTCGAAAGGCGGAAAAGCCGTCCTTTTCGGCATACAGGGCGGTTCGCGCCGTTTGCAGAGCGTCCTCGCACTCCTTCGCCCTCTTTTGGGCGCGGCGGAAGTCCTCTTCCTCCGAAAGAGGATCGCGGGGAAGGGCGAGCGTTTTCAAAAGGGAACGGGAAATGTCCGAAAGTTTGCATTTCGCGGGAAGATCGAGGCAAAAATCGCCGATGCCGATCCGATCGAGCCGCGCCTTCACTACGTCGATCGCAGCCCGTTTTTCGGCGACGAAGAGGACTCTTTTCCCTTTGTAGAGCGCGTCGGCGATCATCGCCGCGATCGTCGAGCTCTTGCCCGTCCCCGGCGGACCGTACAGGACGAAACTCTCCCCCCTCGCCGCCGATCTCAACGCTTCCCGTTGGGAAGAATCGCACGGCAAAACAAAAAGGGGCTCCTCTGTTCTCTCCCTTTTTCGTGAAGGAAAGAACCTTTGACTACGCGGCGACCCTTCTCTTTTTTGCGAAGGGAAGTGCCCTTGACCGCGCGGCGGATCCTCTTTGACGGGGGATAGAAGCCGCCCGACCTCGCGCGGAAGATCGTATGCGGCTCTTTGTCCGATTTCCTGTTCCATACCGAAAAATTATTGCTTTCCGCCCCGCGGTTTATACGTGGGCGGGTGCGCGTTTGGGCCCTTCTCTCGCTTCCCCCTTTTGGATTGTTCCCGCTCCCACCCCTCTCTTGCTTCCCCCTTTTAGATTGTGTCCGCTCCCACCCCTCTCTTGCTTCCCCCTCTGGGGGAAGTGTCCCGCAGGGACGAAAGGGGGTTCGTATGCTCGGGCGCACGTCCGTCCTTCGGATACGTTCAGGATGACGTGCGCCCCACGTCATGTTGAGCGCAGTCGTCCCGCCTTATTCTGTTTATTCCTTGGGCGGCACGAGCGCGTCCTTGCGCGAAGTAAACATGGACGTGGGGCG
>CANPWF010000044.1 GCA_947581885.1 uncultured Clostridia bacterium | reverse complement strand
TCGGCGCTTGAGCGCCGCGCCGGTTTCCTGCCCTTTAGGGCTTCCTAAAGCCCCCACTTTAGTGGGGGATATTTACTGCCATCGATGGGGTGGCGGCACCGCCTGATTGCAATTCACAAAAACAGAAAAATTTTTTCAAAACCGCTTGCAAAATAAATTTTTTTGGTGTATAATAAGTTTTCAACCGAAAAAGAAAAGGGGAAAAACCAAACAAGAGGGGAAATATTATGATAAAAGTGACATTCAACAACAAGCAGGTGTCCGTGGAGGAGGGCACGCGGGTTCTGGAACTCGTCGACCCGAAGGACAGGAAGAATCTCGTCGTGTGCCAAGTGGGCGCACAGGTGAAGGAACTCCGCTATAAACTCTCGGAAAAGAACAACGGCATGACCATCAAACTCCTCAATTTGAGCAATGCCGAGGCGGGCAGGGCGTACAGGGCGAGTTTGCAGTACATCGTCGCCATGGCGTTTTACAGGATCTATCCCGATGTGAAGATCCGCTTTTCCTACAACATTTCGCGCTCCATCTCCTGCCAGGCGGTGACGGAGAGTTTCAACATGTCGCGCGCCGTCGAGGCCATCACCCGCGAGGTGGGGCGCATCATCGAGGCAGATCTTCCCATCGAGCGCGTCACCGTGACCGTGGAGGAGGCGACTCAGATCTATAAAAAGTTCCATCTCGACGACAAGATCGAAATTCTCAAATACCGCCCCGAGAAAACGGTGCACCTCTACAAGTGCGGGGAGTACTACAACTATCTGCACAGTTACATGGTGCCCTCCACGGGGTGCATCCACAACTATGCCATGACGCCGTACAGCCCCGGCATCATCATCCAGTATCCCCGCCACGACCTCGACGCGCACATTCCCGAGTTCGAGGAGGAGGCGACCTACTGCAAGACGCTGCAACGGGCGTATAATTGGGCGGAAAAGACCAAGACGCAGACCGTGACCGACATCAACCGCCTGATCGAAGCGGGCGAGACGCTGGAATTCGTGCAGATGTGCGAGGCGTATCACAACCGCCAGCTCGCCGAACTCGGCGCGGCCATCGAAAAGCACATCAAGGAGGTCCGCCTCATCGCCATCGCGGGGCCGAGCTCGAGCGGCAAGACGACGTTCTGCAACCGCCTGCGCATCGAACTTTTGTCCCGCGGCATCAACCCCGTCACCATCTCCATGGACGACTACTACTTCGATAAGGCGCGCATCTGCGAACTCCAAGGCAAGCCGCGCGATAAACTCGACTTAGAGCACATCGACTGCCTCGATATTGAACTCTTCAACAAGGATCTCTACGACCTCATCAACGGCGAGGAGGTGACGCTTCCGCGCTTCAACTTCAGTGAGGACCGCCGCGAGGCGGGCAAGACCATCCGCGTCGAGCACAACGTGCCCATCATCATCGAGGGCATCCACGCGCTCAACGAGAAACTCACGAAGTCCATCCCGAAACACCAAAAATATAAGGTGTACATCGCCCCGCATGCGCAGATGAACATCGATGACCACTCGCCTCTCTCCATCACCAATGTGCGGCTCATAAGGCGCATCGTCCGCGATATGAAGTTCCGCAACTGCTCGGCCGCCAACACCATCGATATGTGGCAATCGGTGCGCAACGGCGAATTCCGCTGGATCTATCCCAACCAGGAGAACGCCGACTTCGTGTTCAATTCCAGCCTCGGCTACGAACTGTGCGCGCTCAAATCACAGGCCATGGAGGCGCTCACCAAGATCGAGGCCTCCGACCCGCAGTACCTCGTGGCGAACAGGCTCATCAAGACGTTGAAATACTTCCGTCAGATCGACGACGAATCGCTCATCCCGTGCAATTCCCTTCTCCGGGAGTTTATCGGCGGCAGTTGCTTTAAGGTGTAAATTGGCGCGAGGTGTTCGAGCCGTTCAAACATGGGGACCCGGAGGCGGCCGTGCTCGAACACCTTACAGGAAAAGTTACGCAAAAAGAGCGTCCCGCGGGACGCTCTTTTTGCGTGGGATCATTCTGTCAATCTTTGTGCGGCGCGCGGGGTTTTTCGCCATGCGATATAGCGCCCGAGAAGGACGATGGCGGCCGTAAGGTGCACGGCGGGAAAGACGGCGCGGGCGACGACGAAGAAGGGAAGGGCGGCGCTTATCTCGCGCGCAAAGATCATGAGCATGAGGATGAGCAAGATGAAAACGGCTACCGTGCACGGCGCGCACGCCGCAAGCCCCGTCAAAATCCCGCGGCAAGTCCGCGGCGGCGACACATAAAATGGCCCTGCGCGCCAACGGCATGAAAGTCCTGCCCGCAATGGAGAATATCCCCGACACGCCGAAGGTATCATCCTCGAAAGTTTGCTTGAAGGGTTGAACATTCAAATGGACACGAAAAATCGAAATTATAGAATGAAAGCAGCCTGATTTCAATGGGACGAAAAAATTCATCGGTATTCTAAAAGGAATTTCTTTTATTGCTTTAGTATAACTGAAAGCTCCATTAAATTATTTATAATTGAGATTTGCGGATCGATGATCGAGTTACGTTTTCTATTTATATATATACCTCGTATCCCAAGTTTTTTGCAGGGTATCATATCGGTATAATAGTTATCTCCGACATAGCAACATTGATTATAATCAACGCGTTGCCGATTGCAAGCAATTTGAAAAATGTCACAGTTCGGTTTGGGGCGAGTATCATTATTCGCAACTACAATATCGTTAAAAAATTTTTTTATACCCGTTTTTTCCAGCTTTTGTCTCTGCTGGCTTGCTTCCCCATTGCTTATTATAGCTAATTTGTAATTATTTTTAATAGAGTTAATCAATCCATACAAACCAAAAATTTTTGTTAAGATATCGCTTTTATCCTCAATAAGAACTTTTTTCCGTGACTTATCTAAATAATCGGAAATCAACTGCAATTCATTTGTGTTGAGCACGGCATCCCACACAGGAGTTTTGATGGGATCTATATAAGCTAAAGTTGTTTGATTTTCCGTTTCCTCGTCTATTATCAATGTTATTTCTCTTACGATGTCAGATAATTCGTTTTTTATTTTGATAATCTGCGCTTTGGCCTTTTTTCTTCCCGTTATAGCATTATATAAAATCTGCTGAAACAACAAAGCTAAAAGAAAGCCCACAATCGTTGCAATAAGAGAAGGAATAAATTGAGCCCAGTCCGTAGGAAATATGCCTTGCGACGAAGTGGAATTTAACAACAACGATCCCATATTTACTCCTTATAATATTAATTATAACACGATTTCCCTCAAAAGGCAATCGTTCAAACGGCAAAAAACTCTATATTCCCCAAAACTTCGACATACGATATTGAATTTGAGTAAGTTTTGGGCTTGCAAGTCTCTGCGTGATACAACTCTCGGACTTGCCCATTATTTCTGCGATCTTCTTCTGCCGAAAATGCTTCCGATTAGCTTATCACGCCCAACTCCAAGCGGCTATTGCGGCATAAACCGCCGCGTTTCCGATTTCAAGCAAAGAAAAAACCCAAACCGTCCGCTTTATTAAGTGTTCGGTTCGGGTTGAAAGTGGTGAACTCGTAATGATCTCGATAAAACAGCAGAGATACAAAAGAAATCGCTTACACAGCAATCATTCTATTCATCGTGTTGCTCACGCCAGCTCTTATAGACAGAGGTCCTCGTCTCTTTCCTCTGGTATTTATCGCTGTGTTTGCTCCCCCTTGAGAAAAGTTTACAGGTATAGTTTGTGCCGAAGTACGAGACGAGCAGGTTGTGTATCGCGGAATCTTTGAGGAAGGCACAAGAAAAGATATCGATGAGTGCGGTTTTGGATGCAATATCGTAGTGTACGGCGATGTGGCTTTGGGCAACGACGAGAAGTCCCGAGATGGAGGTCGGGTTTTGGCTGTGGTCGAAGACGACGTAGGGGCGTGAAATAGGAAGCATGTCGATCTCATAAGCGATTTTGTCAAGCCAACGGTAGATCCACTCCATCGTCATGGGAAAGTCTCGCACCTCGATCATATAGTGCGGACCGAAGTCGGAAGAGGGGTCTGCGGGCTGTTTTGCAACGCAGTCGAGCATGCGCCTGTCGACGAGTTTGGATGTCACGCGATCGGCATACAACCTGTTCTTTACGGCGGTCTCCGCGGATGCGGCCGAGAAAAAATCGTCGGACAGGATATCCACAAAATAGCAGGAGCGGTACGGGAATGTGTGGATGGTAATGTGTCCGCTTTCGCAGAGGATGAACGCGCTCACGCCCCCGTCCTCCGCGTCGTCGCAATAATAATACGGGACGAGGAAGGGCGGCATGATCGGGTGCAGTTTGAGTTCCGCTGCCACATGGATGAGCAACTCGTTTACGGTCATGATGTTGTTGGCGTTCTCTTCAATGGTCCCGTAGGCGTCCATGATAAAATGAAGATGCGGCATGGTCACTCCTTTGTTTCGGCGTCTGTTCTATAGATATCGTCGAGCAGTTTGCATTCGATGATGAAGGGCTCGATCCACCACTTCTGGTTGCTACGGATGACGTTGGGCAAGCAGTAATACATAGAGTGCATATCGTAGGTGAATTCGCTGAGCACATTCACTTCCCTGTGATAATCGCTGACATTGTTGCGGTTGACGTCGATCGTCAAAAACAGCGAGGCGGTATCGTAACCGTCTTTGCTACGGTTGACGCTGTAAAAACTCGCGATCGTCGGCAAAATGGCATTTTGGAAATATTGTGTGGTGTCCTCGGTGGGGTCGAAGGAGCCTGTCGCAAAAAACCGCATAATGCGGATCGCTTTTTTTTGCCACCAAACCGCGTTATTCTCGGAGAGGTCTTCGACGGTGTTGACATCGATCTCCTTTGTGAAAAGATCCATGTCCATGATCTCATACCGCCCGAGGACGGTATATAGCCATCTGCTCTCGCTGGATCTGCCGAAGAGTGTTTCGGAGCCTTCTCTGCAACGGCGGCAAAGCGCGAGAAAACAGCGCAGAAGTTCCAAAATGCCGTCGCCTCCGAGGCCGCGGACGGCCTCCCATTCCTTACGGGCGGCCGATTCAAACCCCTTCTTGCACTCCTCCTGAAAACGGAGGATTTCTTTGGCGGGCATGATATGCCACTCGGACTTTTTATCATATTCGATCTTTTTCTTCCCGTAGCCCAAGATGCCTGCATAGAAGCAGGAAATGTGTTTGAGGGTCTCGCCGAATGTGATGCGGATGGTTTGGCACAGTTCGGCGGGGGAGATATCCGCGGGAAGTTGTTCAAGGGATTCCATCTCCTGCCCGATCCCGCCCGCATAGCGGACCTGCCGCTCGCTATGTGAGAAGAGGAGGGCAGACATGATGATATCCGCCTTCGCCTCGGCCAGTATTTCGGCGCGGATATTGGCATACGACTGTGTGCGCACGGCTCTGTCGCCAAAATGGATCTGCCGAAAATCGATCAACTGTTCCGCCCGCTCGGTAAAGTCGGCATTGCTTTGAATGGAACTCAGCCTTTCGGAAAACGCTTTGCCGAAACGGTGACGCAGATTGCGCAAGATGGGATATGCGATATTGGGGTCGGCGAGAAGCACCGTTTGCAATACGCGGGAAGGGCTCGCCTCGATCAAAAGCATGACGATCACGGTGTCCCAATCCTTGCTCCCCTTGCTGTAATAGGCGAACGCATCGGGATAGGTATGGCGAAAAGTATTTAAGAGCGCTTCGCCGCACTGCGCGAATGTTTCCCGCCCGAGTGCATCCGCAACGGCAAGCGCCAAGTTCTTGATATATTTGTAGTTGATATTAAAGATCTGTTCAAACCCGGATCTATGCTGTGCCGGCTCGGGCGTCTCCGGCGCGTTTGGGTTTAAGTAGGAATATACCGTCTCGGCATCCCACGGCAGCATATAGGGCGCGGTGAGTTCCGCGCGCGAACCCGCATAGGGGGCATCCGAAAACAGCACGTCCTGCGATGAACGGGAATTTTCATACCGTGCGACTGTTTTTTCAAGGGACGCGAGGTAATAAAATCTGTGGCGTTTTCCCGTCTTCAAGCGGTGGATAAGCCCATAGGTGTTGATTTTTCCGTCCGGGAAAGCCGAGCAAGGGCAGATCTCGAATATATACCAACCCGCTTTCTCCGAAAAGGTGAGCCGCGCCTCCCGCAGGAACGGGAAGAGCGCGATGAGTTCGCGCAGTTTTCTGTTGAGTGTGTCGAGATCGTGTTGTTCGAGACGCGAACTCACAAAGCTCAAATTGACCATGGAGAAAAATTCTCCGAGTTTGGCCTGTGTAACGGCATAGCACCCCGGGAAATACTCCATGAGCCGGGATTCTTCACCGAGCATAAAATCAAATTGGATATCCGTCAGCACAAATTGAATGAGTTCGTTTGTGATGGGATATTCGGCGAATACCTTCTCCAATGTGCGAATCACGCGCAAGGAGTTCGCGTTTCCGTTGCGTACACAGCGATCGAGCTTGCCCGTCTTTCCCTGCGTGGAATCGTTGCGGTTCCGGAGGTCGACATAGCACGAAAATGCATACATGAAGGCGAGATTGAGGATGTTGCCGAAGACGGCATAGTAATTCAAATTACTGCCGAAAGGATCTCCCCCGAGACCCTCGGTGAGATATTGGCGGAGCCCTTCGTCGGGTATGAGGCGGATAAATTCTTCGTTGGTATCCATGGTCAACTCTTACAAACGATCTCCGCAATGATCTTATAGCGGGACAAGGCAAAGCGCTCGGTATCCGTCAGCCTTGAAGCGGAGCGCAAGATGCCCTCCTGCCACATGAAGCGGTCAATTTTGGGCACCCCGAACAAGTCGCCCTCCAACATTTCGAGATCATAGAAGTTATTCCCGCGCTCCACGTTGTCTGCGAATGATTTCAAGATCTCGGATTTGGCATATTCGGGATAAGCATTTACCCCGTCCGCATCCTCGATATCAAGAGCCTCCGTGGGCACAACGTTGGGGATGACGATGATTTTCTTTCCGCGGGCGATGCGCTCGTCGAATTTATCGAAGAAGCGCTGTGTACCTTCGCGGAACTGTTTGGTGGGACGCATGCAACACATGATGGTATCGGCCACTTGGTTGGACCAGATCGCCGTGAGTTGGTCGCCGACGGCGGAATCGAAGAGAACGCCGCAACACTCATAGTCGCTGCATTCCTCAATAAAGTCGAGTACTTTTTGCGGCCTGCCGTCGTAATTGCTCGTTCCGAGCGATCCGCCCGGTTCGGCGGGAAGGCAGAGAATGGCGTCGTCGGGATAGTTGAACCATTTTCCCACGCGGCAAAGGTGACGGAAGAGCGTATGTTCCAATACGGTCTCCGCGGTGTCGTCCCTCGGGATGGCGCCCATTGTACCGAACAACGCCTGTACGCTGAAACGGTCGATATCGGCATAATCTTCAAGGTTAAAAAAGTAAGTGATGCCGCAACTGTCCACATCCATATCCACAAGAATGAGGGGGTGCTCCGGCGAGGCATGCAGAATATCGGCGAGATAGGGGACGACGTTGAGCGCCAATGTGGTGCGTCCGGCGCCACCTTTATAGGAAAAACAGGAGATTTTTTTCATAACAGTTTACCCTCTTTTGTTCTTTTGTTCGTCTTTCAGTTCCTGTTCGCGTTGCAACACCGCTTTGATCCCGCGATAGCCGCCCGACGAAACATAGTTGCTTCCGCCTTCTTGCAGGATCTGTAAGAAATAAATCTGTAATACCTTTGCAAAGTCGGCGGCGGCATTTTTTTCGAGGGCGCTGAGCGCTTTTTCTGCTCTCCGGGGATCCGTCTTGTCTTCGAGGATCGCGCCGAGCATCTGTTCGTTGACGAGCGATGCAATGAGGGTGCGGACGCTCTTCACGAACGCGTTTTCCTCCGCCGTTTCCGGAGTCTCCGTCAAGATCCGTTCCTTGGCCCGAGAAGCGATATCTTCCGCCATGCGTCCGAAGAGGTCGGCGACGAGAGAGCCGATCCGTTCCTGTACCGCCGCATAGATAAATTCGTTTAAGGCTTTGCGAAGCGGATCGTCGTTGAGCCGTTCGATTTTGCCGTTGAGACTGTCGATCTCCTCCCGCAGGCGGCCTTGTTCTTGGAGCGCTACCTGCAATTCGCGTTTCAAGGCGCCGATCTCGCCTGTATCCGTGCGCAGTTCTGCAAGATACTTTTCACGGATGCGCCGCTTCTGGACCTCGTTCCCGTTGGCGTTCTTTGAATATTTGAGTTCGTATTCCTCGTAATAGCGGTAGAAATCGCTCAATGCGCTCGTATAGTAATAGTTGCTTGAAGAGGAATATCCCTCTTTCTCCCATATCCACATACACTCCCCGTCGGGGCTGACACTGCGGTGTTCGAGGATCTGCTCGAGATAGATTTGCATGTCATATTGCGGATAGCGGATGACGAATTCGCCGAGGGTCGTCTTGGTCTTCACGAGGAGCGGCATGAGGGAGAACACGCGGATGCGTGCCTTTCGCATCTCCTTTACGTTGTCGGCATCCTCTTCGGAGAATTTTTCTCCGAAGGAGAGGAGATATTCGTTGACTTTATATTCCTTTCCGCGCTTGCGCAACTTGATATATGTTTGATAAACGTTATCGTAGCCGAGGCGGAGCGTATCGCGCATTTCATCGTAATCATCCAGCGCCGCCTCATATTCCTTAGAGCCGTTGAGTGTGTAATAGTTGATCTTGTCCTCTGCATCCTCGTCGAGGCCTGCATTGACGATGGTGTTAATTGCAAAGACGGAATTGAAGAGCGCATCGCTTGTTATGCTCTGTTCCACGATGGCCTCGTCGATGGCGCTCACGAGGTCGGAGCCGAAAAATCCCTCCGCGATCTTGCCGCTGACGAGTTCCCAGATGCATTCCGCCGCTTGTTTGCACTGTGCTTCGAGGATACGGTAGGGGGATTCCCCGTCGAAGGGCGCATAACTGCGGTTGACGAGATGGAACAGTTCTTCTTCACGGGCGATGCTCTCCGCGGAAAATTGATATTGCTCGAGATACTCCGCGTTGGAGGCGGCGACCTGTGCTTTCTTTTGTTCGATTTCGAGACGGATCTCGGCGTTGTCGGCATAATGGCCGAGCGTGCGTTCGATCCCTGCTTGTACATACGCAGTTTCGGCTTTGCGGATGACGTTTTCAAACGTGGAGAAGATGTCGATGAGCACTTCGCTTACGGCAAATGTGAAATAGAGCGAGGGCTCCTTGCAATTTTCCGTGTAGTTCCATCCGTAACGGAATGGCGTCTCGCGCCCTGCATCGATGAAGTTCTGCGTGAGATAATCGACGCTCTTACCAAACAAATCTACAAGGCGGGATTTCCGTTCTTCCCCGAGTTCAAGCCCTTTCTGGATGACCAGACGGAATACGCTGCAAGCGCAGGAGATAAACCAAGTGATGGTGTCGATGTAGTTTTTCCGGTCGAACTGGTGGCTATCGGGGAGATAAGGCGTTGCGTCGAAGTGGACAGATTCCCCGTCTGTTACGTCGCGGAGGATATCGTCAAGCAACGCCAGGATGCGCTTGGGATCAAGCGCGCAGTCAAACTCCTCGATGAGACCGGCAAGCACCTGGAAGCCCTGCAATTGGGAAAGGATGCCGCTCGCGTTGAGTTCGTCGGAAAAGGAGAACTTCCCCGGTTTGCCCATTTTTTCCTCATTATAAGCGAGGAAATCCCTGTAAATCGCGTCGCCGATCTCCTTCTTGTCCCGATATTTATAGCACCAACCCTCTTTGTCGACCGTCACCTCTTTCAAGGAGGGGCTGAGGTCCTGCAACTTTTTGCGGACATCCTCCGGTAGCGACGAAAACACCGATTTCAATTTTGCCATCGTTTTTTCTCCTGTTTATTTCAATTTGTCGATCGGAAACTCAATGACGGGCCGAATTCCCTTTTTCATCATGATGTTGAACCCATTCGGGTAGGGCGCGTTTCCGCAGTATGTCATCTTCCAATTGTCCATGAGGCCGTCTGCGTCTATCCACCAATGGCGGTGGGAGCCCTTCTTCTCCGGGGCAAAGATTTCTTTTGCCTTGTCGATGTCCGCGCGCGTGAGGAGGCGCGGCTCTGCCCGGAGCAATTCCCGTTCCTTTGCAGAGAATGCGAGTTGCGCAAAAATCTCCCTCAGATAGCGCTCGGCATCTGCGCCGCCGCAAGCGAAGGCAACGATTTCCGTGCATAGGAGGACAGCGACCGCGTTTTCCGCATATAAAAGATCCCACTCTAACGGACGCAGCCCGAAAAGTACGTTATTATAGGAAATATACTCGGTATCGTTGGCGAAGAACCGCTCTGTCGGCGCGGAATGTTTGAGCGGCGCGGTGCACGGTACACCAAAATAAGAACCGAACCTAAATCGGTCTGCCCTGCGGACCCCGCCGCCATTCCCGCGGAATGCGTCTTGGAAGAGTTCCGCTTCGTCGACGACAAGATTGGGACGGACGACCTTTTCATAGATTTGTTCGACGCACTCCTTGCTACCCAAGCGCGGGATATACAGTTTTTCGTCGTTGAAGTGGGGCAACAGATCGCGGGACATCTTTTCGAGGAATCCCTGTTTGGCGCTCTGCATCGCTTCCGTGTAGAGTTGTTGCATGGTCTTCCCATCGAGGTTGACGGAATATACGCCGAAGTCCTTTTCCTTTTCGGCCCGTGCAACCGCTTCCTGCCGTTCAAGCAAGACGGCATCGCTCAAAAATGACGCCGCGGAGTTATAGAAGATCACGCCCTTGCAGTTAGGATGCCCGATCTTTTCCTTTGCAATGGTTTGCCAATTATCGCCGATGCGCATGTTTTCGTCAAACCAGATCCGTGCGCCCATCGCCTGCAATGCACGAACATCTTCCCTAACGCAGTCCATGTCCTTGTGGCTATAACTGATAAATAAAAAGTTGCCTGCCAAAATTTTATCTTCCGTCATATTGTAGATCTCCGCAGAACGTATGAGCCCAACAGAGCCTCATCCTTTCAAAAAACTGTTCATTAGGGGAAGGCTATTACTGTTTAGTACATTTATTATAGCAGATATTGAATTTTGTGTCAACATTGATAATGTTATATTTTACATCCGCGGCTTATTTTGCGTGGGGAATTTTTGATGTATGTTAGTTGCGCGTTGATTTATTTTTTAAAAAGAGTTTGAATAATTGAGCACGGCAGTCATATAGACGGCTACCGTAAACGGTGGAGTGGCGATCGACCGTCAGTGAATTATACTATCAAGTGCAACAGTAACGAGTTTGTTCCACAGGGACAGTATTTAAGGGTGGCGTAGAGCGGCATCCCGCGGGGGCAAAAATACATAAAGA
>CANPWF010000043.1 GCA_947581885.1 uncultured Clostridia bacterium | reverse complement strand
ATGAGCCCGATTCAATACCGAACTCATTCACAATTCATCTAATTAAATTATTGTCCAACTTTTGGGGTTCGCTTCACGAACGCCTCGGGGCGGAAAATCCAATCGTCTGCCAATCGACCTTCGATAGCCTCGTCCGTCGATCGACCTTCAAAAATTCTTACGTCAGTCAACCAACGTTGTCCGTCGATCGAACTTCACCGCCGATCACCCAACGATGACCGATGCGGTACAGCCTTCGAACGTTGTTGCCTGCACGTTCACGCCGTTTTTGAGCGTAATGGTCGTCAGCATCGAGCAACCCTTGAAGGAATCCGCCGTCACGGTGCCGCCGAGCACGATAACCTTTTTGAGCGAATTGGGTACATAGAAGCCGTCGACTTCGGTGTAATTGCTCTCCTCACTCAGAGAAACGGAAGTCCCGAACGCAAACGCAAGGGAAGGGTTCTCCACATAGTTGTCGCTCACGGCGGCATGGGAGCCGACGTAGGGCAGGGTGAGGGAGTTGAGATTCACGCAACCCGCGAACCAACCGCCCATGTTGCGGCAGCTCTCTGCGCTCGTTCTTGCGATGTTCACTTCTGCAGCGGTAAGCTGTTTGCAATCGCGGAACACGCTTGAATCCATCGTCACGACGGAAGCGGGAACGACCACCGACGTAAGCCCCGTGTTCGAGAACGCTCTCATCCCGATATACGTCACGGTGCTCGGGATCTCGATCGAGGTGAGAGCCGTGCAGTCCGCAAACGCGCTCGGGCGAATGGAAGTGATGCGCTTGCCGAGATCGACGCTCGCAAGTTGCTTGCACCCGTTGAAGGTGCCGTCGTCGATCTTCGTCACGCCGAAGGGAACCTTGAACGAGGTGATCTTGGTGCCCGCGAACGCCTGTTCGCCGATCGTAATGACGGAATCGGGAAGCTCAATGCTCGTAAAAGCGGCTCCTTCAAACGCGTACTGTTGAATGGTTCTGATGTTCTTGCCAAGGTCTACTTTTGAAAGAGCTGTGCACCCGCTGAATACGCCGTTTTCGATTTCAGTCATGCCGACGGGAGCGGTGAACGAAGTAAGCCCCGTGTTTGAGAACGCTCTTTCCTCGATGGATGTCACGGTATTCGGGATCTTTGCCGAGGCGAGAGAAGCGCAACCCGCAAACGCGTACGATTTAATGGACGTAATGCGATTGCCGAGATCGACGCTCGCAAGAGCATCGCACCCGTTGAAGGTGTTCTTTTTAATTTCGGTCACGCCGAAGGGAACGGTGAACGTGGTGAGACTATCGCAGTTCGCGAAGGCTTGCTCGCCGATCGTATCAATAGAATCGGGAAGGGTGATCTTGGTGAATTCTGCGCCTTCGAACGCATGGCTATCGATCGCCGTAACGTAGCCCGCGCCGAGTCCTTCTCCCGCATACCAATACGGAATCTCGAGTTCTGTCTTTCCCTGTCCGTCATTGGAAAGCCCTGTTATGGTGTACTGCGCCCTTCCCGACGTGCTGGGAGTATACTTTAAGCTGAAATCCGCAGCGAGCGCAGCGTTCGCATTTTTATCCTCATCAGAGAGAGTATACCCGCAATCGCAAACGCCATCTTGGAAGGTGTGCTGCCCGAGAGTTCCGGATTGAACCGCGCCGCATTCGGTGCAAACGACATAGTGGTAGCGGACGTTCTGTTGCAAGTGCTCGGTATCGAACTTATGGCTGCTCGCCAAGCCGAGAATGTGCTCGTTCCGCTCTGCGCCGCAACGGGTGCAGACTTCGACGGTGCGGGTCGGTTCGGTACAGCTCGAAAGTCTCTGCTTCACGAAAGAGTGCCCGAGGGCGGGAACATCGTGCGAGAGGTCCTCATAGCCGCAGACGGTGCACTTGACGTGCGCTTTCCCCGCCGAAACGCAGGTGACGGTGTTGTTCACATCCTCGATGATCTCGAAGTTGTGCGCCGCCTTTCCGCTCTGCTGATCGGCATGGTCGCAAGTCGCCGCATGCCAGTGATTTTCGGCATCCGTCGTCCAATCCTGCGAGAAGGTATGGGTGTGTTCCTCGGGGGTCTGTTTGGTGTTGTCGCATCCCGCGAGGCAGACGGTAAACGCGAGCCCGACGGAAAGTAATGCAAAAATTCTCTTTTTCATGCTCTTTTCCCCCTTATTCCGCAGTCAAGCCCAAGTCGGTATAGAGTTTCACCGCATTGACATCGCTCAACACATAGTTGTAGACGCGGAAATCATCCATGCAAAGATTGCCCGAGAATTCGTGGTTTTCGCCCCAATTAGATCTTCCGATGTAGAACACGGCGGGCGTTTCCCCGAGAATTTCCGTAGGCAACCATGCGGACACGGCAGTGCTCACAAGTTTTCCGTCGATAAAGAGCTTCGTCGAATACTGATGATAGACGATAACATAATGATGCCAATCCGTCCCAAGGCCATTCTGTTCCGCAACCGTTGACGGACGGGGAATTCCGTTGTACCGTTCTGCTTTGAATCTTCCCTCTGTGCTGTCAACATGGAGCGGTCCGCCGATATAGTACTGATTCTCGTATTGATTGTTAGCATGCCATAGGACAGGATTATCATTCGGCGCGATGAAGAACGTCCAAGCAAGGGAATCTGCCTTCGCCTCGAAGGAGATCGTAAACGATTTAAGTCCCTTCACGAGTGTAGGATCGAGCGAAAGGTAGTTGCCTTGCCCGTTGATCTTGACCGCTTTTCCCGTTCCTTGATAGCCCGTATCGTAGTTGATTGTCCCTGTTGAAGTTGCCGCGGTCTTTTGCGTGCCGTCCGTCTCCGCATTCAGATTTTCCTCGAAGTTGAGATGATACACGAGCTCGCCCGTTTCGGTCTGATCACCCGTTTTGAGATCCCACTTGCCCATGAGGGCATTATATTCGGTTTGCGTGATCGGAATGCAGGAACCGTGACGGAACCTGAGCCCACCGAAATCAAACGCTGTTGCAGATGTAAAATTCCCCTCGGCAAGGTTTGTTGTGGTGAAAGGTTTGTAATCCCATTGGTCGAGAAGGAGATTGTAGCCCGTACCGTCGTTGAGTTTGTACAGGGTAGGGCCTTCGAAGTTCCCATCTTCATTCCAATAGGTTCTCCTGTCAACGCGGAACGAGCTCACCAACTTGAAGTTCCCGCTCAGAGAATCGCTCTTCTCCATGTAGACCTTGCTCGTGTTCTCTTTCTTGGTAAAGCGGTAGTAGACATCGTTGTCCTCAACAATCGTGGTGTCGATACGCGATTCGTCGCACTCGATGTACACTTCGGGCTCGGTGAAGTTTTCAAAGTCGGTCGTGTAGCAACGGTAGACCTTTTGGGTGCCGTTGTCCTGCGTGCGGGACGACCAGAACACCATGTACGCGTTTTGTTCCTTATCCCAAATGGCTTCGGGAGCCCAGAGGCAGGTCGCGTTGGGAGCGGCGATCTCGTAGGCAAAAGGACCGTCCCACTCTGTAAGGGATTCTCCTTTCGATCTCCAAATGATGATATTGCGGCTACCGTGTTCTTGCGACATGCCCCACTTGTTATTACCATATTGTAAGCCGAGATCGTAAATAGAAAGGTCGGTCGCAAGAACGACGAAACCCGAACCGTCGTGCAATCTGATGAGGCTGGGATCGCGCACGCCGCCCGTGGATCCCTCGGGATTATTCTTTGAAACGGTAAGAACGGGCCGCGACGCATTGAGCGTGTACCACGTGGAGCCATCCGTCGAGACGGAGAAATACATCTGCTCTTCCGAAGCATTCGCCTCTTCCCCGACGAAGTGCGCGAAGAGATAGGCGGCGTATTCCGTAGGCACCTCTGCGGCAGCTGCGGGCACGGCGGCGGGATCGGCGTCCCCTTCCGTCTGCGCTACGGGTCGATTGACGGCGGCGACCGCAACAGCACCCGCACATACCGATGCCGTCATGATCGCACCCATGACAATTCCCGCAAATTTTTTCAGCATATTTCCCTCCTTATTCTTTGCTTTTATGCTGTGTGTTGTTCTTGTATTGTACTCTGTTTTCCGCACGTCTTGCGCCGACTACAAATTACGTCATTCCGAGCGTAGTCGAGGAATCACCTTAGACTTAACACTGCGGTGACCCGTTCGACTCGCCGCAAGGGCAGCGGCGGCTCAGGGTGACGTATTTTAACCAACTGCGGTGACCCGTCCCATGATTGGGTTGTACGGCGTGCTACCAATCACGTCATTCCGAGCGTAGTCGAGGAATCACCTTAGACTTAAAACTGCGGTGACCCGTTCGACTCGCCGCAAGGGCAGCGGCGGCTACTTCGCCTTGCGGCTCGTGCGCCCTTCGGTCGGGCAGGGTGACGTATTATAGCCCCCCTCTCAACGGAAGTCGATGTTCTTCTCTTTGAGCCAAGCGAAGGGGTCCTCGTTGGTCTTGCTCTGGCGGTATTCGCGCGGAGACATATCCCGCCACTTGCGGAACAGCCGCGAAAAGTACAGCCGATCTTCCACGCCGACCGCCGCCCCGATCTCCCCGATGGGAGAATTGGACTTGCGCAAGAGATCGCACGCATACGAGATGCGGAACCGATTGAGATACGCGATGGGCGACATCCCCACAACTTCCGAAAAGAGCCCCATCATCCTTGAAACGGAGATGTGATTCGCCGCCGCAATATCCGAAAGGGAGAGCGAAAGGCGGTAGTTGTTGTTGATGTACGTCAAGATCTCGCGCACGTGGCGTTGTTTGATGGAAGCCTGTTCGAGCGGGAAGCCCGAGCGGGCGGCGTTCTTCATGAGTTCGCCCAAGAGGAGCAAAAAGTAGGCGGAACAGACGAGCTGCTGCCTCTCGCTCGCGTCGTACGCCTCGTACATCGACTTCAAAAAGCCGAGAATGACCGTAAGGTCGGTGAGGCGGACGTAGGGGCGTTCCTTGGAAATGCCGCACGGACGGAACAACTTCTCGGTATCCGACGAGCGGAAATCCACCCATACGTAGGACCACGGGTCGGTGGAACCGGGGTAATATTCGTATTCCTCATTCTCATAGAGAAGGAACACGTCCCCGCGCGAGAGCGTCTTTCTCTCGCCGTTCACGATGAGCGTTCCGCTGCCGTAGAGCACGAAATGGAGCGAATCGTAATTGTACCCCTTGCGGAGTTCGTGGCGTTTCTTCGCGTCGCAATATTCTTGCCCCACGCGTTGGATCTTCACCGAAATTCTACCGAGAGGATCCCCCCCCGTATCCAATTCCAACGTACCGTACATGTCTCGTCTCCTGTGTGCGGCGCGAGCGGGAATGCCCGCGCCGCCGTACCTTTATTACAGATGTTTCTTTTTGAGAAGCAAGGTCACCACAACTGCCGCCGCGGCGATCACGAGCCCGCCAACGCCGATACCAACACCAACGCCGATCGCGGCAGAACCGCTCAATCCGCCGACCTTGCCGCCGCGAAGGGCTTCCGCCGTAACTTCGAAGGAGAACATCTCGACTTCGCCCGATTCGGTGACGACGTTCGCAACATAGGTGCCCGCGCCGTTCCTTCTCGAAAGTTCGATGACGTTGCCCGAAAGCACGGAGATGCGTTCGACTTCGTCGCCGAGGCGATAGACGGTGATCTCTTTCACCTTGTAGACGGTGTCCTTCCCGTCGACAACGTCGTTGAACTGATATCTCGCGCCGCTGCTCGTAACCGTGCGGACGACCTGCGTCATCTTGGGAACGTCGCTGATGCGGAGCGAACTCGTCGCCGACTGCCCTGCCGAAGTGCGCACGAATACCGTGTACACGCCAACGCCTTCGAAGGTGAGGCTCGCGGGAGCGGAGGTCGTGCGGGTCTCCTCTACGCCGTCTTTATACAGCGCGTACTCGACCACGGGGGAAACGGAGTTGACGGTGAGGTCCACTTCGTAAGAACCTTCTTTCCAGCCGTTCAAAACGGGTGAGAACACGATCGCGGGCGGGTTGGGGTCGAAGTTGTTGACGGTGATCATCTCCTCGTACGTCACGTTGTTGCCCGAGGTCACGGCGACGTAATATTCTCCGTTTTCGGGGACGTGGAAGGTGACATCGAGCACCGTTTCGGGCACGTCGAACACCGTTTCGGTGGGAACGCCGTACTCGCCGAGGCGATACGACCAACTCATGATACCGCTGTCCGCCGTGGCGTGGAGTTTCACCGTCGCTTCGGAAGTGGAGAACGTTTCCCCGAGGGTCAGGCTCCAATTTTCAACGTCGGTGATGGTGACTTCGTGCGGGGTCTGCGACATGCCGCGCCCGTTCACGAGCACCGCACGGAACTTGCGGATGCCTTCTCCGAAGAGATCGCGGGGAGAATCGGGATCGTCGCCCGCCCAATCGAGCAAGTACGAACCGTCGTCGCCGAGCTTTTCGGGATCGACCGCTTCCTCATAGAGGAGCTGCGTGGGCTTCGCGGAGTTGTAGATCTGGATCTTGGTGTCCTTCTCAACGCCCGTGAACGTCATCGAGTGCTCTCTGAGCCCGACTGCAGTGGAACCCGAAAGGGACGCGGGGATCGCCGCGGGAATGGGCGTAGACATCTTCTGCACCGCGATGAAGCAGAGCGTGGGCTCGTTTTGGCTGCCGACCTGCGTAAGGTGGATGTTGATCGCACCGTCCCCGTCGGGTTTCACGTTGTCGTAGATCGTGTAGCCCTTCTGTGCGCCGATGGGAAGGGAATCCCGCGCTTCGCCGTTGAAGGTGATTTCCGAAGTACGGCCGTGCCAATGCGAGAGGGTGCCGAACCAAATGCGGTACTCCGTGTCCTTATCGAGGCCCGTGAGCATGTAACCCATATCGGTCGCACCCTTACCGAAGTTGTCCTCGCCCGTCCATACCATGGAGTTGTACGGGAAGGTGGAATCCCCGGGCGCATTGTGCGCATGGACCGTGTAGATACCCCACTTTTCCTTGTCTGCGTTTGTTGTCGTCTGATCGGGAATGCCGTTGTTGAGGAGCTGCCCGCCGTAGTAATCGAAGATCGCTTGGTTGAGAGCATAATCCTTATCGATCGTGTTCTCTTCTTGGAACTTCGGATCCATTGTCTCGTACGACCCGCAGTTGATGAAGTAGACGAGATCGTCGGGCATGGTGATGATCGAATAGGAGTAATCCCGCGCGACCACGTCCTCCGCCGTCGAAGGATCGCCGTCGATATCGACGGTCGCCGACGCGCCCACGCCCTTTACGGTGGTGAAGTTGAGGTCGATGCCCGTCTGTGCATTCAGCGAATCATAGTCGTATTCCATGCACTGTTCGACGGTGCCGTCCGCGCGGTACACGGTGACCTGTTCGAGCACGTCTTTGAGCAATTTCCCGTAGGAGATGACCTGCACTTCGTCCGCAGGGAACTCGGCGACGAATGCCGTTCTGCTCCCCTCGGGCGCGACGAGCGCGCCGCACAGTTTGCCCGTGACTTCGACCGTAACGGAAGTGCCCGTCACATCGGTGTGTACGACGGTGTTGCCCGCCGCCCCTTCGGGCAGCGCGACGACCGCGTCGTTCACTTTTACTTCCGTCCCCTCTTCCGCGATGACGGCGACCGCCACGGTGTGCGAACCATCTTCGACGGTTGCGGTGTAGGTAGCGTCTACCGCGTAGCTTGTGAAGAGAGAATCGCCGTTTGTGACTTCGCCCCCCACCGTCGCTGTGAACGACGATGAATCCGTTAAGCCGATCACAAGGTCCGCGTCTTTTGCCGTTTGAGTCGCGCCGACATCGACGAATGCCGTATAAGTGTTGGTAATTTCTTCGTCTGCGTTTGCCTTACGGGGAAGAGCTTGCAATGCGACCGCTCCGCCGAGGCAAAGGGCGCAAGAACCCGCGAGGATGGAGAGAGCCGTATTCTTTACGAGTTTTTTCATCCTATTTTCCTCCCTTTCATCACGAGGAATGCGCACACGGCGGCTGCGGCGGCAAGAGCTGCGCATCCGATCACGATACCCGCGATCATCACGCCGTTATCCGTGCTGTCCGCTTCCTTGCTGTCGCGCATGGGAACTTCCTCGGGTTCGACGGTGAACACCACCACCTCTTGTTCGTCACCCTTGGTGATCTCGAGGTAGTACTTGCCCGCCGTGGTTGCTTTGAGCCCGTCGAGAGCTTTCTCTTCGCCCGCGCGGTAGAGCTTGGCATCTCCGTCGACGGAGACCACGCCCTTCTTGCTGACGGAGACGGTTGCAAGCGTCGCCTTGGAAGCGTCGTGCGTGACGTACACCGTCTTTTTGACTTCCTTGCCCGTGCCGCTCGCGAAGCGGAACTCGTACTTGCCGTCCTGTTCGACGGAGACGGACGAAAGATCGCCGACCGCATTCTCTGCCCCGCCGTTGTATTTCACATACAGCGTGCCGCCCGAGACCGTCTCGGAAGCGTCGTAGTTGAGGGTGACACCGTTGCCCTTGGTGTAGTCGAAGGCAAATTCCACCTTCGCCGCATTCGGGTCGATCTTCACATCGTACGTCTCTTCGAACGTCATCCCGTTTGCAAGTTCGATCTTTGCGGTGTATTCCCCGCGTTCGGTGGCGGTGTAGTTATACACGCCGCTCTGCGCGGATACCGCCGTCCCATTGACGGTGAACGTCTTGATGGGAAGATCGACGGAGACGTTCGGCGTGAACTTCATGGCGACGTTGCCTTCCGACCAATCCTTGTTGTAATCCGCACCGAAATCGACGGTGACGAACTTTTCAAGCGTGATCGTGCGCGACGTTTCGAGCCGTCCGCTCGTAACCATCTTCACGGTGTATTCGCCGTTCGTTCTCGCGCGGTAGAAGAAGCTGCCGAGAAGATCGACTTCGACCCCTTGCGGTGTGTAGAGTTTGAGCGAACGGACCCCGTCGGAGATGTGGGGCACGAAGCGAAGCACAGTAACTTCGCCGTCGCGGACATACCCGCTCTCTTCGAACTGCACTTCGATCTCGGGAATGCTCAGAACGACCTCTTCGGACACCTGCCCGCCGCCTGCCGCCAACTGCATCACATGGATCTCGATGGAGTTGTCGGGAAGGAATTCGTCGGCGGTGAAGGTCATCGATTCGGCTGTGATCGACTCGATATGGATGAGCGACCTGTTCTCATCGAGGAAGTACAAGGTGCCGCCCGTTTCGAGGTTGCCGATGGTGAATTCGGTGGTCCTGCCGATCGATGTCACGTTTGTCGTAGGGGTTCTTGCCTGCGAGTCGGTCGCCTCTTCGCCCGTCGAGTATACCTTAATGTAAGCGACCTGCACGCCTTGATCGTCAGGGTTTCCCCTCTTGAAGGTAACGGTGAGTTCACCGTTTTCGTCCGCCGTGATTTTACCTCCGTTTTTCAATGTGGAGAAGAACGGCTCAACGGGAGTATTTTTTGCTGTAATAGCGACATCCCCCAACTCATTGTCGTTCGCCCACGCCGAGAAGGTACGAAGCGTCCATTCGCCGCAATGGCCGGCGACTTGGATCTGCAACTCTTCGTTCGCCTCGAAACCCGTCATCTTATAGACGAGTTGATTATTGTCCTTCCCTTCACGGATCGACCATTTGTTCATCTTGTCGTCCGCCCAGTTGACACCTTCGCTGAAATGCTCGCCAACGTAGCCCCAGCTCGTTCCCTTTGTCGGGTCGGAGCTGAACACTCTATCGTGCGTGGTCGTCTGTTTGCAACCGAGTTCGGTCGCGTCGTCGGGAGGCGTACCGCCGCCGACATAGCCGATATCGATGTTGTAATAGAGCGTCCGCGAGTCCTCTTTGTGCCAGACGAAACTCCGATTGACGACCAATCCGTTGAACCCGTCGACCGTGAACGAGGCACGGGAAAGCAGCCCGGGAGCAAATCCGCCCGAAACGATCGAATAGGAGGAATTGTCCTGCGTAACTGCTTCTTCCGTCCCGTCGGTGCAATAGACGGTGAACGTCGTTGCCGAAACGGGCGCGTGGAGGTCGTCACCGAGTTCGATCTCGGGCTCCTCAACATACATGTAAGCGTTGTAGTTGGATGCGAGCGAGGCGTAGAGCGGAATCTTTTTTGCCATATTCTGCTCTGCGATGACGATCGCGGAGAGCACAGCTTCGTGTTCCGTATCCGAGCTCACGGAGACGGTAATTACTTCGTTCGCCGCGGATGTCGTCACGGTCGTATGGACGTGCGCATACTTGGCACCTTCGAGCGAAACCGTCTCTCCGCTGAGTGCGCCCGCCGTCACTGTGACCGTGCGTTCCACCCACTCTTTCCCGCCGAAGAAGCCGAGCGTGAGATCGTACGTCCCCGCCGTGGGAATGGTGAACTTGTATTCGATCGTCCCGTTATCCGTCGTGTGCCCGTCTGAGGTGACATAGGACGACATCGCTTCATCCGCGCCGTTTTCGGCACCGTATGCCTTCACCGCGCCCCAAGTCGTTTGGTCTTGCACAAAGACCTGATCGGAGACGCGCTGCGCCGTACCGAGCACCGCGCCCGTCGCGAGAGTGTGCGGCGCGTCCGTGCCGCAGTCGACGTAGTACAGCACGCCGCTCGTCGAATACAGCATCTCGATCGGATACACGGCTGTGGACAAATAGGTCGTCCCGTTCTTGACCGCGTCGAGGCGGAGAAGGAAAGACTCGTCGCCGGTCTCAAAGCTGCCGGAATGTCCGCTGACCGTTGCGTTTTGCGTCGTCCACGTTCTTCCGTCGGAAGAGGTCTGCGCTTGGATCTCGTAGGAACTATCGAGATCGGTTTCGAACGTGAAGTCGACTCTGCCGTTCGCCGCATTGTAGGAATCGAGCGTCAACGACTCCGTTCCGTCGAGGACGGTATCCGCCGTCTCATAGATGAACGCGCCGTCGTAGTTGACGTACTCATGTCCGCTGCCGTCGTGTACGAGCTGCACATAGACGGTATGCCAACCGGGCGCGAGATCTTTCCTCTCAACGGGAACCGCACGCGTAACTTGGTTGCTTTGCGCAAGCGAAACCCTGCCGTCCTCCGTGTCGCTCGGGTCTTTATCGATCCAATACTTCACGGCACCCGAATCGCTCTTCTGCACCACGGCAAGCGCGAACCCTACGCCGTAGAAACGGTACGCGAGGTAGTCCTCTTTGTTGGTGTAGTAGCAACCGAAATACGTCTTTGCCGTTATTCCTCCATTATCGAGCCTCGCATTCTCACCCCCGTTGATCTGTTCGTCGTACCCCGTATTGGAACGCCCTTCCTGAAGGGTGGAGTAGAACACTTCGGTGTTGCCCACTTCATCCAAAGCCGCCTCGATCTGCTCCAAGCTGCCGAACGTCTTGGAAGCGGAGTCGTCGACGAAGTGCGCGTCGCCCGCCGTCTTTACGCCGTGAATGATGTACGTCGTGACCGATCTTCCCGAGACCGTATCCGTGATGGAACCGCCGTCGGTGCTGAGATAGGAGTGCGCCCAATTGTGATCCTGATCGGTAAAGACTTTCTCCACACTCGTCGCATGGAAGCCATCCAACTTGAAGTTGTACGCGCTCGAATCGTTGCCGGTATTCTGTTTGACGATGACGAGCGTGTTGCCGTCGGGAGAGACTGCCGCCAACGACTTGGTTTCATCGACATCGACGATGGTGTACCCGGGGCGAATGTATTTGGTGAATTGCCCGCAAAGGTAATACGTCTTGCCGAGCACATAGTCCTGATAGGTGTAGCCC